>CAZVVH010000041.1:4480-12964 GCA_964630475.1 uncultured Oscillospiraceae bacterium
GCGTTTCCGATGTGGAGGCCGAAATCCTGTCCAGCACCACCTGGGGAGATTATCAGGTGAATCTGCTCGACAGTAATATGGGCAAGGATCCCGCCACTGTTTACGGTGTGTACTTCACCACGGAGGATGGCACTCAGTACGCCATGCGCCAGTCTGAGAACCTGTGGAACCCGCACAACTACTATGAGTTCTCCTGGTCCACCGGCGTCAAGACCTCTGATATCCACGGCGGCATCCTCCATTCTGCCCACTACGCCAGCATGGAGGGCAAGACCATCACCAGCATTACGTACATCACCTCCGAGGGGATTGAAACCTACAATCTGGCCTCCGGCCTGTATGTAGCACCTCACCACGAGGGTAAGGTCAGCGCTGTTGCCACCAGCGAAAACACCCTGAAGCTGTATGGCGTTCCCGCTGATCTGGAGAATGTGACGGTTTCCGTGGCCACCACCGGCAGAGGCTCTGTCACTCTGGCTGCCAACGCGGCGATCGGTGAAGACGGCGTCGTCAAGCTGGACGAGGGCAATACCTTCGAGGCAGACAAGGTGTACAACGTGGTGGTTTCCAGCAGCAACTTTGCGGCTATGACCACAACCATTCAGTACACCGATGAGGTGTATGTTCTGATGAACATCCCCTATGCTGAGTTTTACAGCGAACTGAATAACGATGTAGCGGTGGACATCGTTTCCTCCGCCACCACATCCAAGTCCGGCAACTGCTCCAATGTGTATTCCGGCGGGGCTACCATTGAGAATGGTTTGGATCTGGACGGTGTTGTGGTGCCTGTCAAGATGGATCTGGCAACTTACCAGAAGCTTTCCGGTCAGGTGTCCGGCAGCGGCGAAGCCTATTACATCAGCGGCGCAGTGTCTGCTCCCGCAGTTTACATGGAGCTGACTTATGCGGATGGCAAATACGAATTCTCTAAGATCCAGGGCGAAGTTACCGGCGTTTCCGATGTGGAGGCCGAAATCCTGTCCAGCACCACCTGGGGAGATTATCAGGTGAATCTGCTCGACAGTAATATGGGCAAGGATCCCGCCACTGTTTACGGTGTGTACTTCACCACGGAGGATGGCACTCAGTACGCCATGCGCCAGTCTGAGAACCTGTGGAACCCGCACAACTACTATGAGTTCTCCTGGTCCACCGGCGTCAAGACCTCTGATATCCACGGCGGCATCCTCCATTCTGCCCACTACGCCAGCATGGAGGGCAAGACCATCACCAGCATTACGTACATCACCTCCGAGGGGATTGAAACCTACAATCTGGCCTCCGGCCTGTATGTAGCACCTCACCACGAGGGTAAGGTCAGCGCTGTTGCCACCAGCGAAAACACCCTGAAGCTGTATGGCGTTCCCGCTGATCTGGAGAATGTGACGGTTTCCGTGGCCACCACCGGCAGAGGCTCTGTCACTCTGGCTGCCAACGCGGCGATCGGTGAAGACGGCGTCGTCAAGCTGGACGAGGGCAATACCTTCGAGGCAGACAAGGTGTACAACGTGGTGGTTTCCAGCAGCAACTTTGCGGCTATGACAACAACCGTTCAGTATACCGCGATGCAGTTCACCGATGTGAAGTCCAGTGACTATTATTACAATTCCGTGCTTTGGGCAGTGCAGAACGGAGTTACCGCAGGCACCAGTGCTACCACCTTCTCGCCCAACAAGACCTGCACCCGGGCGGAGATCGTCACCTTCCTGTGGGCACAGGCCGGCAAGCCCGAAGCTACTGGGACAAATCCCTTTGTTGACGTGAAGGAAGATGATTACTATTATCAGGCTGTCCTCTGGGCCGCTCAGAACGGAATTACCGCAGGCACCAGCGCTACCACCTTCTCGCCCAACAAGACCTGCACCCGGGCGGAGGCAGTTACCTTCCTGTGGGCCAAAGAGGGAAAGACTGTGGTCACCGGGAAGAATCCCTTTGTGGATGTGAAGTCCAGTGATTATTATTACAATTCCGTGCTTTGGGCAGTGCAGAACGGGGTTACCGCAGGCACCAGTGCTACCACCTTCTCGCCCAACAAGACCTGCACCCGGGCAGAGGCGGTCACCTTCCTGTATGGTCTGGTAACCAACTCCTGATTTCTCCTTAAACTTGGTGCGAAATCGATTTTTCGCCCGGTAAACAAAACGGTGACAAGGCCATCTTGGCGGTGGCCTTGTCGCTGTGTTTGTCTGCATTTAGAGGAAATGAGGGTTTGAATCGCAATGAAACAAAAGAAACATCTCCGTGGAGACCTGGTTCTTCTGGGCGGCGTCTTGTTCGTTGGGATCTTCCTGGGCCTGTTTCTTCTGCTGGCGGGAAAGGCCGGAGGACAGGTGGAGATTCGCGTGGCAGGAGAGGTGGTAAAAACCCTCCCGCTGGATAAGGACTGCACCTATTTGATCGATGGCGCGGCAGGTGGAACCAACCGTCTGGTCATTCAGGATGGTCAGGCCTGGCTGGAGGAAGCGTCCTGTCCCGACGAACTCTGTATTCACATGGGAAAGATCCGTCAGACTGGGCAATCCATCATCTGTCTGCCCAACCAAGTGGTAATAGAAGTCATTGGAAACGGTGATTCCGCCGGGGTTGATCTAGTGGCCGGATAGGAGAAGGAACTGTGAAGAAAAGTAAAACTGTGGCCCGCTATGGGCTTTTAGTGGCCCTGGCGCTGATCCTTAGCTATGCAGAGGCGCAAATTCCCGCCTTTTTCGCGGTGCCTGGTATGAAGCTGGGCCTGACTAATCTGGTGGTGTTGGTGGCCCTGTATCAGATGGGAGCCAAAAGCGCCATGCTTGTAAATCTGCTGCGCATTCTGCTGGTGTCCATGCTGTTCGGAAACGGCATGAGTCTGGCCTACAGCTTAGCAGGGGGAATGCTTAGCTGCCTTGTGATGCTGCTGTTAAAACGAACTGGAAAATTTCACATCCTCACCGTCAGTGTGGCCGGTGGTATTTCTCATAACATCGGCCAAATTCTGGTGGCCATGGCCCTGTTGGAGACCACCTCTCTGGCCTGGTACCTGCTTATTCTCTGGTTCACTGGTTTGGCCAGCGGAGCGATCATTGGCCTGATCGGCGGTGAATTGTGCCGGAGATTGGAAAAAATCAATCTGGGAGGAAAAACCCGATGAAACGAATCGTATTGGCGCTGCTGCTGGCAGCACTTCTTGCCCTGTCCGCCTGCGGGAGTGACACGGCCACCCAACCCAATGGGGACTTGGCCCCTGCCGCAAGCGGGCAGAAGGAAGAGATTCCCTCTGCCACAGGAGAACTTTTTGCCATGGACACCTATATGACCGTCACCTGCTACGGCCAGCGGTGCCAAGAGGCGCTGGATGCCAGCTTAGCGGAGATCCAACGGCTGGATGACCTGCTCTCCATCGGAGCGGCAGACAGCGAGATCAGTATGCTCAACAGCACGGGGAGCGGAAGCCTTTCGGAGGAAACGGCAGAGCTGGTAGAGACCGCCTTGGAGCTATACCAGACGACCCAGGGAGCCTTTGATCTGACTGTGTATCCGCTGATGGAGCTGTGGGGATTTACCACGGGCGACTTTGCGGTACCCGACGCTCAGCAGCTGGAAGCCCTGCTTGCCCAGATGGGCAGCGATCAACTGACCTATGAGGATACCACCCGAACCCTCACGTTAGGGGAGGGCCAGGGAATTGACTTGGGCGGCATTGCCAAGGGATATACCTCCGGACGGCTGATAGAGTTATTTGAGGAATATGACCTGGTGGCCGGCGTGGTGTCCTTGGGTGGAAATGTGCAATGCTACTCCACCAAAGTGGACGGAAGCCCCTGGCGGGTGGGGATTCAGAATCCCCTGGCTCCGGAGGACAGCTCCAGCTTTTTAGGAGTGCTGTTGACGGCGGACAAGGCGGTGATCACCTCCGGCGGATATGAGCGCTATTTTGTGGAGGAGGAGACCGGGGAGACCTATCATCATATCCTGGATCCTCACACCGGTTATCCGGCAGAGAGCGGCTTGTGCTCCGTCACCATTGTCAGCGGGGACGGAACTTTGGCGGACGGCCTATCCACGGCCTGCTATGTGATGGGCCTGGAGGGGGCCATCTCCTACTGGCAGGAGTATGGAGATGATTTTGACATGATTTTAATGACCAATGAGGGACAAGTGTATGTGACCCAGCCTTTGGAGGCGGATTTTACCTCTGACTTCCCTGTGACGGTGATTGAACGGGAGGAATGACATATGGAATCCAAGGGAAAGAAACCGATTTGGACCTCTCTGCGGCCTCTGCTCCACTTATGGCCCGGGGTGCTGACCCTAGTTCTGGTGCTGGTGACCCTGCCCCTCACTGAGCCGGTGCTGGCGCAAATCCCTGAACGGCTGGAGGCGCCCGTTCAGGAGGAGGCCTTGCCGGAGGAAGAGGTGGAGGCGGAGGAAACCCCCGCTCCTTTGGCCGCCGAGGTGGTGGAGGGCAGCTACCCTGACGGGGTGTACACTGGCTCCGCCCAAGGCTATGGTGGTCTGATTACCGCCCAGGTGACAGTGGAAGGAGGCTCCATCACCGATGTAGAGATCATAAGCGCTGAGGGGGAAACCACCTCCTTTTTTAACCGAGCCATGGGCGTCATTGAATCTGTGCTCACCCGACAGACCTGGGAGGTGGACGTGATCTCTGGGGCCACTTACTCTTCAAAGGGCATTCTGGGAGCCATCCAAAACGCCCTTACCGGAGAACAGGTGGAAACCCCGAAGCCGGCCAAGGGCAGTGAGCCTGCTCCGCTGGTGAAAGAGAGCTTTACGGAGCCGGCGGGTTATGTGGATGGCACCTACTATGGAAGTGCCACCGGATTCGGTGGAAAAATTCAGGTGGAAGTGGTGATCGCAGAGGGGAAAATCTCCTCTGTTCAGGTGGTCAGCGCGCCGGGAGAGACCTCCTCTTATCTGAACCGGGCCAAGGCGGTGCTCGGCCAAATTGTAGCGGCCAATTCCCCCAATGTAGACACGGTCTCCGGGGCGACCTATTCTTCCAATGGCATCCTCAATGCGGTGAAGTCTGCCCTGCGGCAGGCGGTCAGCGACGGAGAAACACCGGAAGACCTCGCCCAGGAGGAACCCAACCAGCCGGATTCTCCGATTGTTATCCCGCCTGACGTGATGCCGGAGGAAGCCTATTTGGACGGCGTCTACACCGGAACAGGAGAGGGCTTCGGCGGGGACGTTACCGTTCAGGTAACCATTTCCGGGGGCCAGCTCACGGAGGTTCAGATTGTCTCCGCAGAGGAGGAAACGCCGGCCTATCTGGAACAGGCAAAAGGGGTCATTCCCGCTGTTTTGACCCAACAAAACACCCAGGTGGATGTGGTATCCGGTGCTACATACAGTTCTCAAGGCATTCTGGAGGGCATTCAAAACGCCTTGGCCCAAGCGCTGCCTCCGGCTGAGACAGATCCCTCCGCCAAACCGGAAGAGACCGAACCCCCAGAGGAGCCGGAGGAACCGAATGAGTCTGAAACACCCCAGGAGCCGGAGAAATCTGATCCCTCCGAAGAGCCGGCAGCCCTATACCAAGACGGCATTTACTCCGCCACTGTCTGGTGTACAGATGATGATCTGTTTTGCTACGAGGTGCAGGTGTCCATTACCGTAACCGAAGGAAAGATCACTAAAATCCAGGTGGAGAAGGGGGAGGACACCTCAGAGTATCCGGAGGACAACGACAGCTACCTGGAAAACGCCATCAACGGGCGCAGCCGGGGCGGTGTCTGGTATCCCGGGCTGGTGGAACAGATTATAGCCGCCCAAAGCGCCGACCAGGTGGACGTGGTGAGCCGGGCAACCTATTCCTCTCACGCGATCCAGAAAGCGGCTCAGCAGGCGCTGACTCAAGCTGTGCCGGTTCAGGAAGGATCCTCAGAACAGGAGGAGTGCCCATGAAATATCCGAACCTTATTATTAAGGCTGCCAGTCTGCTGCTGGTGGTGGGAGTGTTATGGCAGTATCAGTCCGTGGCAGCTCGCCGGGCAAGCCTGGTAGAGGAACGCAATGACGCTGTGGCCCAGGTGGAGGACTACAACGCGCAGATTCTACAGCAGCTCAACCAGGAGGAAGAAAGCTCCGGCGGTTACCGGGATGGGACCTATGAGGGGACAGGAACCGGCTTTGGCGGGGACATCACGGTGTCTGTCAGTGTCCGTCAGGGAAAGATTGCGGAAATCCAGGTGCGATCTTCCGATGGCGAGGATCCCGCCTACTTCACGCAGGCGGAGACGGTGCTGGATGAAATATTGGAGAGCCAGAGTACCCAGGTAGATACGGTCTCCGGAGCTACTTACAGTTCCGGCGGTCTTATTGCGGCGGCAGAAGAAGCTCTGGAAAAGGCGGTGGAATAAATGAATGAAACAGAAAAAGCACCGCTTACCCCTGCACAGCAGCGAAAGCGCCGCCAGCGCAATCGTGCCTGGCTGCGGGCGGCCATTCAAGTTTTCTTTTTCCTGACCATGCCAGGCGCCTTTGTGGCGGGATTTACCGGTACAAAGTACCTGTTTCAATGGATTGGGGCAGGGGAGATGCTCCAGTTAAATTCCTTTGTTCAGGTGCTGCTGGGGCTGGCCCTGTTCACCATCCTGTTCGGACGTTACTTTTGCGGCTATGTCTGCGCGTTCGGCAGTCTGGGAGATTTTGTGTGGTGGCTGTCCGGCCTGGTGCAGAAGCATATTCTTCGGAGGAAAAAGCAGTACCGCCTCCCTGCAAAGCTTCTGCCCTGGCTGCAAAAGCTCAAATACCTGATCTTAGTGGCAATTTTGCTCCTGTGCACAGTGGGAGTATATGGACAGCTCAGCGGTACAAGCCCGTGGGATGTGTTCTCCATGCTGACAGCCGGGCGGCTTCCCACCAGGGGCCATTTGGCTGGGATTCTGCTCCTGCTGCTTATCCTCATAGGTATGGCAGTGCAGGAACGATTCTTCTGCCAATTTATCTGCCCTATGGGAGCGGTATTCTCCCTTTTGCCGGTGCTGCCCTGGGGCATGCTGGGGCGAAACCAGGAAAACTGCATCCGTGGCTGTAATGCCTGTGCACTCCAATGTCCGGTGAACCTGAAGCTGGAGCCGGACAGCGGGCGCGGCGGCGAATGTATTGCCTGCGAACGATGCACAGGGGTGTGCCCCAAGGGAAATATCTCCCGCCCCGAGAAAAAGCTGGTAAAGAGAGAAGAGCTTTCTGTGATCCTAAAGGCAATCCTCTTTTTCGCGCTTGGGGCCTGTTTGGGCCTGTGCCGGTTTCTTTGACAGAAATAGATAGCAAAAGCAAAACCTCCGTGGTGCAAGCGGTTTCCCGTCTGCATCGCGGAGGTTTGATATTCATTTTCCGGTCTCTGGCCGTTCTCTGCCCATGTGGCCGGGCAGCTGAAATCTGAACAGTTCAGACGCCGTTTTGCCGCCGATACTGGGCGGGGGTGCAGTGATACCATCGTTGGAACATGGAACCAAACTGGCTGACGCTGCTGTACCCGATGTCCACTGCAATTTGGGAGATGGGCAGCGAGGTAGTGCGGAGAAGCTCCGCCGCCCGCCGGATCCGGCAGGCGGAGACATACTGATGCAGCGGCTGTCCGCAGCCCTGGCGGAAGCTTGTTTTCAGGGCAGTGGGTGAGATATGAAACTGCCCCGCTAAGGTACTGATGGAGAGATCTTCCGATAAGTGCTCATGGATATATTGCTTGATCTGATATACTACGTTGGTATGATCCCGATCATAATAGTGCACCGGTGGGGCGGGGGAAAGGGGAAGGCCTCCCTGGCAAAGGAGATAGAGAAGCTCCATGGCTTTGAGGGTACAGTATTGCCCCTGTTCCTCCTGGGGAAGCTGGGCGAGGAGGGAAAACATGCTTTCGCACCAGCTTCCGCCGTGGATCAGCATGATCCCCTGCTGGTCATCCATCATACGGCCCACCTGTCGGGGATCCAGGCTGATGTCTCCCAGCAGCCCACGCAGCAGAGTCAGGCTTTCTGAGGCCTCCTTGGCCTGCACCACCACCAGGATGCCGCAAACGGTGCCCCCGGCGGATTTCACCAGCCGTACTTGCGTGGCATCAGCCACCAGTAAGATATCCCCCAGTCCCAGCTTTCGCCGCCGTCCCTCAGTTGTTTCAATATGCAAGTCACCAGCCTGGCAGAACAAGGTTTCATAGAACCCTGCTTTTGGCTTCACGGGCCAGCTTTCCGTCCCCTCCATAACAAAGATGCAGACCTGTACTCCTGGCATAGGGGTGGTCCAACGGATGCTTGCTGTACCCTTGGCTGCCTGCTTTAATCCTTCTTCAAACATATGCTACCTGCCTTTGATGTATATCCACTGCACAGATTAGCCTTGACTAACTACTGTGCAGAAAAATAACCGCTCTTTATGCGACTGCTGTTGAAACGATGATTCTCCCTTAATTGTAAGTCACAACTAACTAAATGTCAAGTAACTAAATGTCAAGACAAACAAATATGATTAGAAATCTGTTTA
>CAZVVH010000042.1:0-12871 GCA_964630475.1 uncultured Oscillospiraceae bacterium
GCAAGGACGTGATGCTTCATCTGATCGGATTGATCGGCGTGGACGGCGCCCTGTACAAGTCCCTGGAGTTTACCGGCGACGGCGTTGCCGCCCTGTCCATGGACGACCGCTTCACCATCGCCAATATGGCCATCGAGGCCGGCGCCAAGAACGGCATCTTCCCGGTGGACGATAAGACCCTGGAGTATTTGAAGGGCCGCACCCACCGCCAGCCGGTGATTTACGAGGCAGACCCCGACGCCGTCTATGAGCGGGAGGTGGTCATCGACCTGAGCGCACTGGAATCCACCGTGGCCATGCCCTACCTGCCCGGCAATGCAAAGCTGGTGAAGGATGTAAAGGGCATCGCCATTGACCAGGTGGTCATTGGCTCCTGCACCAACGGCCGCATCAGCGATATGCGCACGGCCGCAGAGATTTTGAAGGGCCGCAAGGTGGCCGGCGGCATCCGCTGCATTGTCCTGCCCGCCACCCAGGAGATCATCCGGGAGATGATCGAAGAGGGCATCTACATGGATCTGCTGAATGCAGGCTGCGCCATTTCCACGCCTACCTGCGGTCCCTGCCTGGGCGGCCATATGGGCTGCATGTGCGAGGGAGAGGTTTGCGTCTCCACCACCAACCGCAACTTCGTGGGCCGCATGGGCCACGTGGAATCCAAGGTCATTCTGGCCAGCCCCGCTGTGGCCGCTGCCTCCGCTGTGGCCGGCTGTCTGGCAGACCCGGCTGATCTGGCTGATCTGTAATACTAGTTCTTGAACAAAAGCGCCCAGGCTTTTGATAGCACCGAAGGTGCGTCAAGAACTTATGAGACGGCGCAGCGTGCGAATGCACGATGCGAGTGTGCGCAGCACACGGGTTTCCCGATGAAAGCATTTCATCGGGAAACAGTATTAGGAAGGAGAGAGGTTTATGTCTAAAATCTATGTCTATGGCGACAATGTGGACACCGACGTGATCATTGCCGCCCGTTATCTGAACGATCCCAGCGACGCCAACCTGAAGGCCCATTGCATGGAGGATATTGACACCCAGTTCTCCAAAACAGTGGAGCAGGGGGATATCATCGTAGGCGGCGCCAACTTCGGCTGCGGCTCCTCCCGGGAGCATGCTCCCCTGTCCATCAAGGTCTCCGGGGTGAAGTGCGTCATCGCCGCCTCCTTTGCCCGGATTTTCTATCGCAACGCCATCAACATCGGCCTGCCCATTATGGAGTGCCCTGAGGCCGCTGCGACCATTCAGCCCGACGATACCATTTCCGTGGATTTTAAGAGTGGTAAGATTGTGGATGAGACCCAGGGCAAGACCTTCCAGGCGGCTCCCTTTCCGGAGTTTATTGACGGCATCATTGAAAATGGCGGCCTGATGAACTCTTTGAAGGCCCGGGGCCTGGCAAAGTAAGGAGGATTTCAATATGGGAACTTATCAGATCGCCGTCATTCGCGGCGACGGCATCGGCCCTGAGATTGTCAATGAGGCCGTGGAAGTCATCAAAAAGGTGGGCCAGCGCTTTGGACATACCTTCTCCTTCGTGGATGTGGATATGGGCGGCAATGCCACCGACAAGTACGGCGTCTCTTACCCGGAGGGAACCGCCGGGAAGTGCAAGGCTTGCGACGCTGTCTTGCTGGGCGCTGTGGGCGGCCCCAAGTGGGGACCTGACCGCCCGGCGGAGCAGCGGCCTGAGACTGCGCTGCTGGCCATCCGTAAGGATCTGGGCCTGTTTGCCAACCTGCGCCATGCAACCCTGCGTCCGGCCCTGATAGACGCCTGCCCGCTGAAGAACGAGATTGCCTCCAAGGGCATGGATGTGATGATGGTCCGGGAGCTGATTGGCGGCGTTTACTTCGGCAAGAGGGACCGCTATCAGACTGAGGACCGCGGCATAGAATGCACCGACCTGATGGCTTACTCTGAGATGGAGATTGAGCGCATTGGCCGCCAGGCTTTCGAATTGGCCATGAAGCGCCGGAAGAAGGTCTCTTCGGTGGACAAGGCCAACGTGCTAGAGACCTCCCGGCTGTGGCGCTCTGTTATGCACAAGCTGGCGGAGGAGTACCCTGAGGTGGAGTACGAGGACATTTTGGTGGACAACACCGCTATGCAGCTGGTGCGGGATCCCTCCCAGTTTGACGTGGTGGTCACCGAGAACATGTTCGGCGATATCCTGTCCGACGAGGCCTCCATGATTACTGGCTCTCTGGGCCTGCTGCCCTCCGCCTCCATCGGCGCTACAGCTCCCGGCCTCTATGAGCCGATCCACGGCTCCGCCCCTGATATTGCGGGCCAGGACAAGGCGAACCCCATCGCCACCATTCTTTCCGTGGCCATGATGTTCAAGTATTCCTTTAACCTGCCTGAGGAAGCGGCAGCCATTGAGGCCGCCGTGGACAAGGCACTGGCGGACGGCTGGCGCACCGCTGACATTGCCAAGGAAGGGGAGACGGTTATCGGCTGCAAGAAGATGGGACAGGTTATTCGCGACAATCTCTGATTGCATGTTTTCATCGGCCCGGCTGCATTTGGAGGTCGGGCCGTTTTGCGCCAATTTGCTCCCTGGACTTGCAATAAAAATGACGAAAGACTTGCTTTTTGCAGGCCGTTTTTCGTGATAAAAACGGTTTCGTTTTAAAATTTTGCATTTTTGAAGAAAAGATGTTGCATAATTTGAAATGGCGCGTTATAATATGAGCCGTAAGTCAGAATACATGGGAGGAATTGATTTTGAAAGAACTTTCTGCTGTTGCATCCAAGGTGCGGGCTTCTACCACTGTTGCGGTGGATACGAAGTTTAAGGCCATGAAGGCCCAGGGGATTAACGTAATCGGCTTTGGCGCCGGCGAGCCTGACTTTGCCACACCTGATCATATTAAGCTGGCCGGTATCCGGGCTATTATCAATAACCAGACCAAGTACACCGCCGCCTCCGGTATGCCCGAGCTGAAGCAGGCCATCTGCGACCGCCTGAAAGAGGACTGCGCTGTGGACTATAAGCCTGCGAACATCGTGATTTCCTCCGGTGCAAAGCATATCGTCTATGTGGCCCTGCGCACCCTGGTGAACCCCGGTGACGAGGTGATTCTGCCCGCTCCTTACTGGGTCTCTTATAAGGAACTGATTCAGATGGTGGGCGGTGTGCCCGTGATCATCCATTGCAAGGAGGAGGATCACTTCAAGATGACCCCCCAGCAGCTGGCTGAGGCCTGCACGGAAAAGACCAAGGCGCTCATCCTGAACAACCCCTCCAACCCCACCGGTATGGTGTACAGCGAGGAAGAGCTTCGCGCTCTGGCCCAGGTCTGTCAGGAGAAGGACCTGTATGTCCTGTCCGATGAGATCTATTACAAGCTGCTGTATGATGGACGCACCTTTACCTCCTTTGCCGCCCTTAATGAGGACGCCAAGGCCCGCACCATTCTGGTCAACGGCGTTTCCAAGTCCTATGCCATGACCGGCTGGCGAATCGGCTATGCCGCCGCCCCCACCAATATTGTCAAGCTCATGTCCAACTATTTGAGCCATTCCACCTCCGCCGCAAGCTCCATTTCCCAGGCGGCCTCTGTGGAGGCTCTGCAGGGCAGTCAAGATGCTGTGGAGGTCATGCGCCAGGCCTTTGAGCGGCGCCGTAACCACCTGGTGGAGCGCCTGAATGCCATTGACGGGGTTTCCTGCATTGTGCCCCAGGGCGCTTTCTATGTGATGATGAATGTTGAGAAGCTGGTGGGCAAGACACTGTTCGGCCAGGTGATCCGGGACGCGGACGATTTCTCCGCCCTCTTTCTGGAAAAGGGCCTGGTTGCAGTGGTTTCCTGCGTGGGCTTTGACGCGCCCAATTTTGTCCGCTGGTCCTACGCCACCTCCATGGAGAACATTGACGGCGGCCTGGACCGCCTGGAGAAATTCCTCCGGGAGGAGGCCACCGAGGGCTGAGCACTTTTGAATAGAATGTAAATTCTTTCCTCAAGCTGTTGACAAACCGGCTTGCTTTATGATAAAGTAAGGCAAGTCGGTTGGTTCTTGAATTGAATAGAAGAGGGAGTAGTCATAATTGTGTCCCCAACAATCACGGTTGCCGGCAGCGTTTTGCACGGCAGTCTGGAGGCACAGCCAGTTTCCTTTGTATGGCGATGAGACTTTTCATACAGTATTTCCGGAAGGGAGTATTGTATGAAAGGTCTTATTTTTGTGCCCATCCGGGAAATGAATCGGAAGAATTTGATCCTGTTTCTCAAGGAAATACTTTCGTTGAGAAGCCCGCGTGCTGCGCATGGATCTCTGTAACGTTATTTGAAGGAGGAATTGCTGTGAAAGAGTGGTACCAGCAGACCAAGGAGGAAATCCTGGCAGGGCTGAATACCCGGCGGGAGGGCCTGACTTCTGAGGAAGCGGCCGGAGTCCTCCGGGAGAAGGGCGAGAATGCCCTGAAGGAAGGAAAAAAGAAAAGCACCTTGCAGGTATTCCTGGGGCAGTTTGCGGATATGCTGGTGATCATCCTGATCATCGCCGCCATTATTTCGGCGGTTTCCGGCAATTTGGAGAGCACTATCGTCATCCTGGTGGTCATTACCATGAACGCAGTGCTGGGTACCGTGCAGCATGTGAAAGCGGAGAAATCCCTGGAGAGCCTGAAATCCCTGTCATCCCCCAACGCCAAGGTGATTCGGGACGGGCAGAAGATTGAGATCCCCTCTAAGCAGGTGGTTCCGGGGGATATTGTGGTAGTGGAGGCCGGCGATTTGATCGTGGCAGACGGAAGGATTCTGGAGAACTACTCTCTGCAGGTCAATGAAAGCTCCCTGACCGGCGAGTCCACCAATGTGGATAAGCGGGATGTGGAGCTGGAGGGCCAGACTGCCCTGGCAGATCGGGTGAATATGGTCTATTCCGGCAGCTTGGCCACCTATGGCCGGGCCATTATGGTGGTCACTTCCACCGGCATGGAGACGGAGATTGGCAAAATCGCTGGCCTGATGAACGCCACCCAGGAAAAGAGCACCCCTCTGCAGGTCAGCCTGAACCAGTTCAGCAAGAAGCTGGCCATCCTCATTATGATGATCTCCGGCCTGGTGCTGGCCCTGAGCCTGTATCGGGGCATGACGATTCTGGACTCCTTGCTCTTTGCTGTGGCTTTGGCTGTGGCCGCCATTCCAGAGGCCCTTGGCTCTATCGTCACCATCGTACAGGCCATGGGGACCCAGAAGATGGCCCGGGAGAACGCCATTATCAAGGACCTGGCGGCGGTGGAGAGCCTGGGCTGTGTCTCCGTGATTTGCTCTGACAAGACGGGAACCCTGACCCAGAACAAGATGACCGTCCAGAAGATCTATGTGGGCGGAGAGATTTTGGAGGCCCAGGAGCTGGATCTGAGCAGTCAGCTCCACCGCTATCTGATCTACAACGCGGTGCTCACCAATGACTCCAGCATTGTGGACGGGAAGGGGATTGGCGACCCCACCGAATACGCCCTGCTGGAGATGTTCCACAATGTGGAGGGCATCAACGCCCAGGAGGACCGGCTGACCCTGAGCGAGGATGCCTTGCGGGAGGTGCTCAGCCGCATCGACGAGGTGCCCTTCGATTCTGACCGAAAGCTGATGAGCACCAAGCACCTGATTCACAGCGTACCTACGGTGTTCACCAAGGGCGCCGTGGATGTGCTGTTGGATCGCTGTGTGTCCATCCGCACCAAGGAGGGGGTCCGCCCCATCACTGACGGGGACCGGGCGGTGATTTTGGACCAGAACCAGCGCTTTTCCGAGAACGGCCTCCGTGTGCTGGCCTTTGCCTATAAGGAAAGCGACGAGGATCTGACGGTTGAGACCGAATATGACTACACCTTCCTGGGCCTGATCTCCATGATGGATCCCCCCAGGGAGGAATCTGCGGCGGCGGTTGCCGACGCAAAGCGGGCGGGGATCCGTCCCGTGATGATTACCGGCGACCACAAGGTCACAGCCACCGCCATTGCAAAGCAGATCGGCATCTTTGAAGAGGGGGATCTGGCTGTCACCGGCGTGGAGCTGGACGCCATGAGCGACCGGGAGCTGGATGAAAAGATCCGGAAAATCTCCGTCTATGCCCGGGTTTCCCCGGAGAACAAGATCCGCATTGTGGAAGCGTGGCAGAGGAGAGGGAATATCGTCTCCATGACCGGTGACGGCATCAACGACGCCCCTGCCCTGAAAAAGGCGGATATCGGCGTAGCCATGGGGATCACCGGCACCGAGGTCTCCAAAGATGCGGCCTCTATGATTCTGGCAGACGACAATTTTGCCACCATTATCAAGGCGGTCTCCAATGGCCGGAATGTCTATCGAAACATTAAGAACGCCATCCTCTTCCTCCTTTCCGGCAATATGGCCGCCATTCTGGCGGTGCTTTACACCTCTCTGGCCGCTCTGCCTGTGCCCTTTGAGCCGGTGCATCTGCTCTTTATCAACCTGCTGACCGACTCCCTGCCCGCCCTGGCCATCGGCATGGAGCCGCCGGAACGGGACCTGCTGAAGCAGAAGCCCAGAGATCCCAAGACCGGTATCCTGACCAGGGACTTCCTGACGCTGATGCTGGTGCAGGGCGCTATGATTGCCATTCCCGTGCTATCCGCCTTCTATGCAGGGCTTCGGGTAAGCCCCGCCACCGCCAGCACCATGGCTTTTGCCACGCTGACCCTGGCCCGGCTGTTCCACGGCTTCAATTGCCGCAGTACCCACTCCATTTTCAGGCTGGGCTTTAAGAGCAATTGGTACAGCCTGGGGGCCTTCCTGCTGGGCGCGCTTCTGCTGGCGGCAGTGCTCTTCATTCCCGTCATGGAGGGATTGTTCAGCGTCAGCGCTTTGACAGGCGAACAGATCGGCATGATCTGTCTGCTGGCGGCGGTGCCCACCCTGCTGATTCAGATTGTCAAGATCGTCCGGGAAACCCTGAGCGGCAAAGAGTGAAAAATATTTTCAAAAAACGTCTCAAAAGGGAAAAATTGTCCTTGGCAAACAGGAACCGCAGTGCTAAAATAGCATTGTAAGAGTGCGGGAGGAAATTGCCGCACACTGCTGAAGAAAGAGAGGGGTTTCCGATGAGAATTATTCGTACAAAGGATTATGACCATATGAGCCGTCAGGCGGCCAACATTATTTCCGCTCAGGTGATCCTGAAGCCGAACAGTGTTTTGGGCCTTGCCACTGGTTCCAGCCCGATCGGCACCTATAAGCAGCTGATCGAATGGTATGAGAAGGGGGACCTGGATTTTTCCAGAGTCACTGCTGTTAATCTGGATGAGTATGTTGGCCTGGGCCGTTCTCACAGCCAGAGCTATGCCTACTTTATGAATTACAACTTCTTCGACCACATCAACATCCAGGCCTACAAGACCAATATCCCCAACGGCATGAATTATGACGAGGAGGACGAGTGTGCCCGCTATGACAAGGTGATCCGCGACCTGGGAGGTATTGACCTGCAGCTGCTGGGTTTGGGTGTCAATGGCCATATCGGCTTTAACGAGCCGGACGAGGTGTTTGCCAAGGGCACTCATCGGGTGACTCTGAGCACTTCCACCAAGGAGGCAAACCAGCGCTTCTTCAACAGCATTGACGAGGTGCCCGATTATGCTTACACCATGGGCATTTTCGATATCATTCAGGCGAAGCGGGTGGTCATGGTTGCCAGCGGCGAAAATAAGGCCAAGGCAATTAAGGAAGCGTTCTTTGGCCCCATCACCCCCAAGGTGCCCGCTTCCATTCTGCAATTCCACAAGGACTTTACCCTGGTAGCTGACGAGGCGGCCCTGTCTCTGATTTGATCCTGTTTCCCGATGAAATACTTTTATCGGGAAGCCCGTGTGCTGCCACGTCTGCTGTGCATGGATATCCGTAAGGTGGCAAATCCGCCAACGCAGCATGCGGAACTTGACGGGCTTCGCCCTGTAAAACCTGTTTCAAGGCTTTATCAAGTTCTGATATGATAGATTAGAACGGTTCTTCCACAAAAAGCTCAGGCGCCGAAATTCCAAAATTTCGGCGCCTTTTTTGGGAAAGATGGCAGAAAGCTCCGGATGAAAAGCTTGAATTCTTGTTAAAAAACTGTTTCCCACAGCGGCATTTCGTGCTAAAATAGGCAACGAGATAAACAGAAACGGCGTATGGGTTGGAGGAGATAGAATGATACGTCAATATGAAACCAAGGTTCAGGAACTGAAACAGAGCGTGCTGCGTGAGGTGGCTCGGCTGGCTTTTGAAGGGAAGCTCAATTCCAATCAGGTTTTGGATATCCCTCAGAAGCTGATTCCCGGCCCCAAGGCCACCATGCGCTGCTGTATTTATAAGGAGCGGGCGATTATTGGAGATCGGATTAAGCTGGCTATGGGCGGCGATATGTCCAATCCTAATATTGTGGAGGTATTGCCCATCGCCTGCGATGAGTGTCCTGTGACGGAAATGACGGTGAACGATTCCTGTCGAGGCTGTATTGCCACCCGGTGTATGCATGTCTGTCCCAAGGGGGCCATCCAGGTCATCAATCACAAGTCCACCATTGACCATACTAAGTGCATTGTCTGCGGCAAGTGCATGTCCGCCTGCCCCTATGGAGCCATTGTGAAGAACGTGCGCCCCTGCGAGCGCAGCTGCCCCACCGGCGCGATTTCCATGGGGGAGGAGAAAAAGGCCTCCATCAATCCGGAGAAGTGCATCTCCTGCGGCAGCTGTGTCAACGCCTGCCCCTTTGGAGCTATTATGGATAAGTCCTATATTGTGGATGCGATTGGCCTGCTGAAGGGCGCGGAGCGGTGGAAATATCATGTTTATGCGGTGGTAGCACCCTCCATTGCCGGTCAGTTCGCCCCGGCAGCCCTGGAGCAGGTGGCGGAGGGCCTGAAAAAGATGGGCTTCTACGACGTGGAGGAAGTGGCCTACGGCGCAGATTTGACGGCCTGGGAAGAGGCCGGTGAGCTGGCGGAGAAGGGCCAGCTGCTGTCCTCCTGCTGTCCCGCGTTCGTCACCTATGTGAAGCGCTTCCATCCAAAGCAGGCGAATATGGTCTCCCACACAGGCTCTCCCATGGTGATGATTGGCCGGGATATCAAGCGGCGGGACCCGGAGGGCAGAGTGGTCTTTATCGGCCCCTGCATTGCGAAAAAATATGAGCTGAAATCCGGCCGGGCAGGGGGCAGCATTGACTGCGTGCTTACTTATGAAGAACTGGCGGCCATGTTCGAGGCGCTGGATCTGGATATTACAACGTTGGAAGGGATGCCTCTGCGTCAGGCGTCTCCCTATGGCAGAGGGTTTGCCCACTCCGGCGGAGTGGCCGCCGCTGTACAGCAGGCCATCAAGGAGCAGGAGCTGGATTTCCAGCCAAAGCCGGTGCTTGCCAGCGGAATTCCGGAATGCAAGATGAACCTGCTTAAGCTGAACGCCGGACGGCTGGAGGGGAACTTTATCGAAGGTATGGCCTGTGAAGGCGGCTGTGTCAACGGCGCAGGCTGCCTGATGCGCAGCCCCAAGAATAAGCTGGCGGTGGATAAGTACGCCGGTCAGGCAGCCAGGAAGCAGATCAATCCGGAGCGGCAGGGAGAATAATTAATCATTAAAGGAGACTGGAGGAACAAACCATATGCCAATGAAACGGGATAAGGTATCGAATGCAGTAATTCGCCGCCTGCCGCGGTATTACCGCCGGTTGGATGAGCTGTATCGGAATGGCGTAGAGCGGATTTCCTCCAGTGCTTTGGCCGAGTCCATGAATCTGACCGCATCCCAAATCCGTCAGGATTTAAGCTACTTTGGCGGATTTGGCCAGCAGGGCTATGGCTACAATGTGGAGAGGCTGCGGGATAAGGTGGCGGAGATCCTGGGCATGACCAGCGGTCATACGGCGATCATTATGGGCTGCGGTAATCTGGGCCGGGCCTTAATCCAGAATTTTACTTTTGAGAAATATGGTATCCGCCTGATGGCGGCCTTTGACACCCGGCAGGATATCATCGGTACCTTAATCAATGGGATCCCCGTTCTGGATGCTGGGGAGCTGGAGCACTATGTCAAGGAGACTCCCATCAACATCGGCGTGCTGACGGTGCCCCAGCAGGCCGCCGTTCCGGTGGCCTGGCAGCTGATCCGGGCGGGGGTGAAGGGACTCTGGAACTTTACCAATATAGAGCTGAACATCAACACCTCCGAGGTGACCGTTGAGGATGTCCACTTTGCGGACTCCCTCCTGGCCCTCAGTTATCTGATTTCGAAAAACTAACAGGAACCCATTTTGACCTTCAACATAAGATGAAATGAAACCGGCTGGGTTTCAGTTCTAAATATTATTTGGAGGTACGATTATGGGTTGCAATAATGGCTGTGGCGGTGGTTGCCTTTGGATCATCATCCTGATCATCATCCTGTTCTGCTGCTGTGGTGGTGGAATTGGCTGTGGCTGCGGCAATAACTTCGGCAACGGGAACTGCGGCTGCTGAGTGCTGACAGGATAACGGCATCACAACAGCATGGCAAAAGAGTGGGAGCGCCAACCGGCGCTCCCACATTTTATATTTATCTTCGGATACAGGCCCGGTCAAAGGGCCCCTATCTGGAATCGTTCAGGAAATCCTTCGGGCCGCCACAATGAATCTTCCGTTGTCGGTGTGGTAGCTGCAAGTGGAAAGAATCAAAATCTGATCTCCGTAGCTGGGAATGATCCCTGTGTCATAGGCGGCGTTGTCCAGCAGCCATTGGGTCAGCTCCGCATACTCCTCTTCTGTCAGGTCCCCGGAGTATTCGTAATAGCGCAGGCCAACTTCGTCCTCATCCAGGATCCGGCATTCCAGAGCGGCGAATACCTCATAGGTTCGGTTTTCATACAGCGTGTTAAAGGAGAAAGTGGGGACAGTGTCCCAGAAGCTCTGTTCCTGGTAGCGGCTCAGGGTGCCAAACATGGTCTTGTTCTTCATATTGTGGCCGTAAATGATAAAGCAGTCTGTATCTGGAGTGCCATTGAGGCCGATAAAGGGCGTCCCGCTGTCAGAACTGGTCTTGTCAAAGGCTCTCCGAAGGTAATACTGGGGGTCATCAGGGGTCAGCATAACGGGGTAATCGATTTTCGTCCCGGAAACGGACAGCCACCCGATGAAGTCGCTGTTCATGGCATAAAGGGTATCGTAGCCCGGCTGCATGGTGGACGGACTCTCTGAAACGGGTTCGCTTCCTGCGGCAACGGAGGGGGGAGAAGCGGCGGACACATCTGGACTTTCGGCGGGTAGCGTTGCTTCGGTGGGAGTCTCTGACTGGGCTATCATTGATGCCAGCTTTGTGAAAGCGGCTTCTTCAGCATTGCCACGGACGTAGTAGCGAATGACCATGGCGGCGGAGAGAAGGAAGGCTGCGCCGAACAGGAGCGCGAGAACGGGCAGGATGGGGTTGTGCTTGCGTCTGCGCCTGGTGTGGGGAGCGGGTTCAATGACACGCTTACCGGAGTACGATGGTGAATGATCGTTCATAGAAAAATACCTCAACCTGAATGGAACGGAAAATGTATTGTTTTTCAAAACTGATAAAGAGTTTATCACAAAAGCTGTCAAAAGTAAATGCCGCGAAATAAAATGTGGAATTCATACCCGGGACGGAGAAAAAATTAGAAACTTGCCCCTGGAAGGTATTGAAACGGGACCAAAAATCCTATATAATAAGCATATATTGTCAGGGAGCTTTTCCCAGAAGAGGAAAAAGCTCTGCTGAAAAGGAGGAGAAAACGTGAAAAAGAAATTCCGGAAGGGTTGGATTGCTGTCCTGCTGGCTCTTTGCATGCTGGTTACCATGTGCCCCATGGCCGTGTTCGCAACGGGCAGCGAAGAGACTGAGGAGCCTGCGGCAATTACAACCCAAACTTCTGAAGAGAGTGTCACGCCTTCTGCTGAGCCTGAAGAGTCTGAACCGGCTGAGACCCAGACCCCTGAAGAGGAGGAGAACCCTGAGGAGATCGTCACGCCTTCTGCTGAGCCTGAGGAGCCTGAACCGGCTGAGTCCCAGACTCCCGAGGAGGAGACCCCCGAACAGGGTGACGTGCCGTCTGTTCAGTCCATTGGGGATGCGTTTAATCACATTGATGTTCGCATTCCCGGCGCAACCGTCATGGTGAACTATGTGGTGAAGAGTGAGGATGGCCAGGTTCTCTCCAGATCAGTGGTGCCTGTTACCGCTTTCGTCACTGGTGTGAAGTCTGTCACCATCAATGGCACTACATATCCCGGCAGCGATTTCCGCAGGGTGGCTGCTTATGAGTACAGTAACAAAAACAACGTAAGCATCCCCGTCAGTTCCATCACCGCCAAGTCCAGAGCGGTTCTGGTGGTGGATTTGATTGACGCAACCGGCAAGACCTACCATGATGTGAAGATCACCTACGGTTATGCCGGTATTATGGCTGCTGCATTGAACTGCACTGGCCTGGTTGGCGTTTACAACGGCCTGGACTTCTACTGCGTCACGGCAGACAATTATGAGATCGAGTATGTGGTTTACCAGACTGAGGTTCCGGTGGAAAAGGTCTGGGACGATGCTGACGATCAGGATGGAATCCGTCCCGAGTGTGTCACCGTTTCTCTGTACGCAAATGGCGCCCCCACCGGCAGAACACTGACCTTGAGCGAAGAGAATAATTGGTCCGGCGTCTTTACCTGCCTGCTGGACAATATCGGCTGCGTTGACATCAAGTACACCATCAAGGAATGCCCTGTTGAAGGCTATACCACCACGATCACTGAGGACGGAGAGGGCGGCTATATCGTGACTAACACCCATGAGCCGGAAGCTGTCCCCGAACCCCCGGAGGAGAGCGAACCTCCTGTCGAAACCGAACCCCCGGAGGAGAGCGAACCTCCTGTCGAAACCGA
>CAZVVH010000043.1:0-12721 GCA_964630475.1 uncultured Oscillospiraceae bacterium
CAGCAATTCTCCGTACTGTTGTTTATGATTTTTATAATACCGAATTGCGCACCCTGCCCAAGCCGGCCTAATTCCAATTACTGCTGGGAGACAACTCTCTCGTCGTCATAGAACTTAGCGTGAATCACCTGAACAGCACGGTCCGCATCGTCCAGGTTAACCAGCACGGAGACCTTAATCTCGCTGGTGGAAATCATATTGATATTGATGTCCGCGCTGTACAGGGCCTCAAACATCTTGGCTGCAATCCCAGGGGTATTGATCATACCCGATCCCACGATAGAAACCTTTGCAATATGGTCAGAAACCTCAATGGCTTCAAAGCCGATGATTTCCTGGTTCTCCTCCAAGACCCGCTGGGCCAGCCCCAGGTCGGATTTTGCCACGGTGAAGCTGATATCCTTCTGCTCCTCCCGCCCGATGGATTGCAGGATGATATCCACGTTCACCTTTTCCCTTGCCAGCAGGGAGAAAATTTTAAATGCGATCCCGGGCTCATTTTTCAGGCCAACCAAAGCCAGACGGGCCACATTTTTGTCCTTGGCAACACCGCTCACATGGGACTTTTCCATTCTCTTTACAACCTCCTTGACTTTGGTTCCGGGCTTCCCGGAAAAGCTGGAGATAACCTCCAGATTGACATGATACTTCTTTGCCATTTCAACAGAACGATTGTGCAGGACCTGCGCACCCAGGCTGGACAACTCCAGCATCTCATCAAAGGTAATCTCATCCAGCTTGTGGGCGTTCGGCACATAGCGGGGATCGGCGGTGAACACGCCGTCCACGTCGGTATAGATCTGGCACAGGTCCGCATTCAGAACGGCGGCCAGCGCCACTGCGGAGGTATCAGAGCCGCCGCGGCCCAGCGTGGTAATGTCATCATACTTGTTGATGCCCTGGAAGCCGGCCACAATAACGATCTTGCCCCGGTCCAGTTCTTCACTAATGCGGTTTCTGCCCACCTTCTTGATGCGGGCATTGCCGTAGGCGGAGTCGGTCCGCATCCCTACCTGCCAGCCGGTCAGAGAGATCACAGGATACCCCATCCCCTGAATACACATGGCTGCCAGGGCAATGGACTGCTGCTCGCCGGTGGCCAGAAGCATATCCATCTCCCGCTTGGAGGCCTTGGGATTCAGCTCTGCGGCCTTTTCAATCAGCTCGTCTGTGGTGTCGCCCTGGGCGGACAGCACCACGACAACTTCATTTCCCGCCTTATAGGTATCCGTTATGATACGGGCAACATTGCGTATCCGTTCGGCATTTGCCACGGAGGAGCCGCCGAACTTCTGAACAATCAATGCCATGAATTTATAACCCCCTAGAGTTTTCTTCTTACTTCTTTCTTTATTTCAATATATGCTCAAATCGACACGCAGTCAATCCAGAACACGCATAACAAATTCAGCGGACACCCCTGCCTGCTTCAGGGCCTCATCCAGTTGGGGACGGGTCATTTCCTCATTGGTCAGGAACACGGCCTTTTCCGCGCCAGGCTCAGACAACTTCCGGGCGCCAGTGACCACCAGGTTGTTCTCTGCCCGGACATACCAGCGGCTTGCAACTTCATCCAGGGGGAACACAATGTCCTCACCGCCATCTTCCCAGCTCAGCAGCAGGCGGCAATGCAGATGCTTGCCGGCGTCAATCACATCCGCGACCACAGCAGAGGCAGTGGGCAACTTGCCGGCGCCCCGGCCATAGAACATAACCTCGCCAATGGCATTGCCGATAACGGTAATGCCGTTGAATACTCCCTCCACATTGGACAGCTGGTTCTCTCCGCTGACCAGATGGGGCGCCACATAGGCGCAGATCTTGCCGTCCTCCCGCCTGACCGTGCGGCCCAGCAGCTTGATCTTATAGTTGACCTTGTCTGCAAAGGTCACATCCTCCAGGGTAATCCGGCTGATGCCCTCGGTGGGCACCTGCTGGGGATAGATATGGCGGCCAAAGGCCAGGGAGGACAGGATGCAGATCTTACGGCAGGCGTCATGGCCATCCACATCGGCAGAGGGATCCCGCTCAGCATAGCCGTTGGCCTGGGCCTCGGCCAGGGCCTCATCAAAGGAGACGCCAGCCTTAATCATCCGGGTCAGAATATAGTTGGTGGTGCCATTCAAAATGCCCACAATCTGGCTGATCTGGTTGCCTGCCAGGCAGGAATTGATGGGGCTGATGATGGGAATCCCGCCGCCCACAGAGGCCTCAAACAGATAGTTGGCGTCATTGGCCTTTGCCAGGTGAAGCAGCTCGCAGCCCTTGGTTGCCACCAGTTCCTTATTGGAGGTCACTACGCTCTTGCCCGCAGCCAAAGCCCGTTTGGTGTACTCGTAGGCGATCTTGGCGCCGCCGATGGTCTCCACCACAATATCCACTTCAGGATCCTGCTCAATGATGGAAAAATCCTTCACAAAGCGATCCGCAAAGGGGCTGTCCGGAAAATCCCGCACATCCAAAATATATTTCAGCTGAAGTTTGGTTCCAACCTTCTCTGAAATCTGTGCGTTGTTCTCCTCAATCACTTCTGCAACACCGGAACCGACAGTGCCAAAGCCCAAAATTGCCACGTGAATCATACTAACACCTCATTTATTCATTATCATTGCCGATCATCCGGCCAAAATTTCGCACTTGATTACATATTCCAACCGCTCCAGCCTTTGGAGCAGCACCTCCAGCTCGCAGTTCAGCTCGCCGGTTTCTGCGGCAATGGTCACCGCAGCGCAGCCGTTGACGGGAATCGTCTGATTGATGGTCAGGATATTTCCCCCATAGGCCGCAAACTCGCACAGGATGGAGCTGAGCACACCAGGCTCATCCTTCAGAAGGGTCTGGATGGTGACGATCCTCCCGTGCATCATATCATTAAAGGGACGAACCGCATCCTTATACTTATAAAAGGCGCTGCGGCTGATCCCCGCCTGGCGCACAGCTTCGTTGACCGTCTGCACTTCGCCAAGCTCCAGCATCTGCTTTGCCTCGGCCACGCGGAGAAACACCTCCGGCAGTGCCTGTGCCTCTACAATAAAATACTTTGGCATTCTGCTCACGTCTCGCCCTCCCTTGTCCGTCTGAGACGGTCATTTGTTTTTGGAGACGAATCTTATTTTAACATGGCTAACTGAAATCCGCAACCCGTTTTCCGCCAAAAAACCATGGATTCTCGCCCCAATTTTCACGAAATTTCTGTCACATTTGACAATATTATGAAAGAAAGATTTCGTATTTTGTCCGTAAAAGGGATACACCGACAGGAAAATGCCTGCTGCAAGCTTGGCTTACAGCAGGCACAGAATTTATGCGGATTGCATTATGTGGAGGCCTTACGGTGCGGCATCTCCGCCGCTGGGATCACCGCCGTTCCCCCCACCCGGATCGTCTCCGGAATCATCGTCGGGATCGTCGCCGTGGTTGCCACCATTGGGATTCTCTGTGGGCTGCTCTGTCGGGTTTTCCGTCTCCACCGGCTCTTCCGGTTCCGGATTCTCGATCTCCTTCGAATACGTCGCGTATCCATAGGACATCAGCCAAGCCAAGGTGTATTCTTCATCCTGCGGCGTAACGTGAAGCTCAGATGTATTACGATCCAGATCCAAAACGGAAACCATTTTGGTGAAGTCAGCAGAGATGGTGTCATCCGCCAGCTGGAAGGCAGAGGTGCCTGCAATCGGGGCATATGTGCAGACCTTCACCATGGTATGCACATCGCAGTAATCGGTAGGCTCATCGCCAACCAGGAATACGCCGGTTACAACCCGGCCGCCGCGCTGGTCGCTTTTGCAGGCGGAGGTGGCCAGCTTTCCGGAATCCATGCAGTAGGAAACCTTCACGGTCTCACCTGGAACACTGAAGTCCTTGTAGGGCAGCATCTCATGGATGGCGCTCATCACCTTATACCAGGTCAGCGTAGAGGGGTTGGAGGTGACAGAAATGTTCTCATTCCGCTCATAGCCGCTCCAGACAGCCGCCGTATAATAAGGCGTATAGCCGCAGAACCAGCGGTCATAGTTGTTGGTGGTGGTACCGGTCTTACCTGCCACAGGCATGTTGTCCAAGGCCGCACCCTGGCCGGTACCGTTCTCCACGACGGTCTGAAGCATCTGGGTCATATAATAGGCCGTGGAGGACTGGATCGCCTGGGTGCCGGAACTGTCATGCTCCAGCAGCACAGAGCCATCCGACATTTCCACCCGGGTATACAGATAAGGTTCGGTATAAACGCCATCCCGGGCGAAGGTTGCGTAGGCCGCCGCCATCTCAAAGGTGCTTACGCCGGAGGTCAGGCCGCCCAGGGCCAGGGGGGCCATGGCAATATCCGTCTGCACCGTTCCGGAGCTTGTCTCTCTGGATTCCACCAGGGTGCTGATGCCAAACCGCTCCGTCAGGAACTCATAGGATCGCTCCGGGGTCAGCTCCGCCAAAACCTGCACCGCCGCCGCGTTGGAGGATCTCCTGACCGCTTCTGTGGCGGACATGAGTCCGTTGTAATATTTGTAAGAGTTGGTGGGCCAATTGGTCCCCTTATCCTCATCATAGCTGTAGGGAAGATCCTCCACCGCCGAGCTTGGCAGAATCAGGCCATCGTCCAGGGCAGGGGCATAGACAGCCAAGGGCTTGAAGGCGGAGCCAGGCTGGCGCTTTGACATGGTAGCTCGGTTAAAGATCAGGTTGGCGGTTTTTTCCTCCACGCTGCCGCACAGAGCCACAACCGCGCCGGTGCTGTTGTCTACAATTGTGATGGCGGACTGCATCTGCTGGCCGTTTGCAGAGGGATAATCAAAGTTGCTCTTGTCCTCATACACACTGTCCACAATGGATTGGACGGTGGGGTCCAAGGTGGTGTAAATAGACAGGCCGCCGGAGGACAGGAGCAGTTTTGCACCTTGCTCAGAATATCCCGCCTCTAGCAGTTCGGCCTTCACCTCAGCAATCACAGCCTCCACAAACCAGCTGTAAATGCCATCATCCTTGCTGGCGGACTCATCCTCGCTCTCCGCGTTCTTATCCACGAATTGAAGCTCCTCCGCCTTGGCGGCAGCGCACTCCTCCGCCGTAATATAACCCAGCTCCTCCATCTTGTCCAAGACGGCAATCTGACGCTTCTTATTGGCCTCCTTATGGGTGATCTCCACCTCGTTGCCATCCTCGTCCTTCACAGTGACGATGGTGGTGCGCAGGGGATCGTAGAGACTGGGGTTATTGGTGATGCTGATCAGGGAAGCGCACTCTGCCAGATCCAGCTCAGAGACGTCCTTGCCAAAGTAGGCCTGGGCTGCTGCGCCCACGCCGTTGCAGCGCTCGCCCAGATAGATGATGTTCAGGTAGTATTCCAGAATCTCGCTCTTGGAATGGCTCTTTTCGAACTCCAAGGCCTGGAAGATCTCAGTGACCTTCCGCTTGACGGTAACATCGTCATTCTTGGTCACGTTTTTAATCAGCTGCTGGGTAATGGTGGAGCCGCCATAGGAACTGTTCCCCGTGACCAGACCCAGCACCGCACCGGCGGTCCGCTTCCAGTCCACACCCTGATGGGTGTAAAAGCGCTGGTCCTCAATGGCCACGGCGGCGTTCAGCAGGTTCTCCGGCATGTCATTATAATCCACCCAGATCTGTTTGGTATCGGAATCCAGGGTCATTAGCTCCTCATACTCGCCGCTATTGGGGTTCAAATAATAGAGGACAGAGTTCTCACCCAGACTATAATTCTCCAGCTCCACGGTGGTCTGGGGCATGATAATGTCCTTGACAAACACAGCGCCGTAGCAGCCAACAAAGGCGACTGTCAGCATGCCCATCAAAATCACTGTACCTAAAATTCCAAAAAACCACTTGAAAGTTTTTCCAATGATCCGTCCAACCGTCCTTGGGGCGGAAGAACGCCGCTTCTTGGATTTTTCTTTCCTTTTTGCCATAGCCAGCACCTCACTTTCTCCCATTCCGGGGTCTGACGCTCCTGCTTCTATCATATCGCAGGATTCCTTCCATGAAAAGGAGTAAAATTCTTAAATTTTTCCGTCTTTCTGAGAAAGATTTCAATTTAGTGGACGTAATTGTAATTGTAACACAAAGGCGTCCCGCTTGCAAATGATTTACGGAGACCTGAAAAATCCCAGACTGCAGAAAAAGACACTTTTGAAAATTTAGTCTGCAAGAGCCTCGCAGAGTTCCGTCAGCTTGCTGACGGAAACAAGCTTGTCGAAACGCTCGACAAGCTCAATCCCCAGGACGCCGCTTCCGTGTCCTGGGGATCATCACTCACTTAACGCGATTCATCACACGCACTCAATCAAAGTAACCTACAATGATCGTTGCGCCCTGGGCGCGGGTGCAGGACTGCTGGGGAGCCAGAATGGTGGTTCTTCCGTCGGTGGTGCCGCTGATCACACCGCAGCTTACCGCCCACTGCATCGCGGCTTTGCTCCAGGTCAACTGGCCGCTGTCCGGATAAATGGAAAGATCCACCAGCCCCTCTGTTTCCAGGGTTCCGAACTTGCTGTTATAGCTGTACAGGATCACGGCGAACTGCTCCCGGGTCAGCTTGCCATCGGGAACAAAGCTGTTGTCGCCCATGCCGGCTACAATTCCGTTCTGCTGTGCCCAGGCCACCGCCTCCGCATACCATTCAGAGTCTTTCACATCGCTGAAGGTGTTCCTCTCAGTCACCCGTGGATTACCCTGGGACAGATAGGCACTGTACAAAACCTGTACTGCCTGGGCGCGGGTCATGGTCATTTCGGGAGAAAACAGGGTGGCAGAGGTTCCGGTGAAATAGCCCAGCTCATAGGCCTCCCGCACATAGGGGTAATACCAGCTGCCGGGGGATACGTCCTCAAAGGGCATCCGGGCCTTCTCCACCTGAGAATAGACCTGATACATGATCTGTGCTGCAATATTGCCTCTGGTATCCGACTTTGTCTCCTTATTGGAGGGCCGCTCATAGTCGTAGCAGAAACGATAGCCCGCCGTGTAGGCGCCCTCCGCGATATTGGGCACCGTTGTCAGCGTCTCATAGGTCTCCGGGCACTTATAGTCGCCGGATTCCGTCAGGTGGTAATCCAGATACCTCATTTGGCCCTCCACGCTGTTGGGATCATAGCCATTGGCTTCGGCCCAGCTCTTTACAGTCTCGTCGCCGTCCTTTACGTTCCATTGCACCAGACCAAAATAGGTTCCGCTGGTGCTGGTGCACTCCGGGTTAAAGTTGCTTTCGCAAAGCATATTGGCCAGAATCCCGCAGGCCGCCGCCGTATTCAGCTTCATTTCCTGAGTCAGGTAGGTGTAGACCTGATCCATGTTTTCCAATTCCGTATCGGTCAAGGCATATGTATTATAATTTCGATCGGGATTGATCGTGTCCTCAAAGGCTGTATCGGCCTCCTGATACCATTCCGCCAAATGATCGTTGGAAAGCGCGGAGGCGGAAATCGGAAGGACAGAAATCATCAGACATAATATCGGAATCAGACTTAATATTCGTTTTTTCATGTTTGTGCATACCTCAAATCTTTCATTTCAAGTTGGTTTTAAGTATTCACCCCGTGATATTACAAATTGTAACATATTCATTTTGTTTTTTCAACCACTTTTTAAAAAAATTCTCATTTTAATTTCTTTTTGTCGTTTTTCGTCCCCTTTTGGCTCTTTCTGCCGGAAACTTTTTGTAATTAAAATGAATATAAGAATGAATATTGGGAAGACTCCTCTTAACAGCATGATAAAGGAGCGATCTACATGAAGCACAAAATATTGTCCGTCACCTTCGTTTTGGCACTACTTCTTGGGTGTTCCGCGGTTTTCTCCGTGTCCGCCGCCTCGCGCCCAACCGCCTCAAATCCGGGGCCTCTTCCATCCCAGGCGGCTTCCTCGGAATATCTTGTAAAAACCCATAATAATATAGTCTGTGTCTACCATGACGGCGAGCTGGTCTGCACCACAGGGATTCAGGCCGCATCCCTCCCCCAGTCAGACCGCACCATGCTGGAAACCGGCATCCGCGCCCAAAGCGCCGCCGAGCTGGCCTCTCTGCTGGAGGATCTGGGGGCCTAAGAGAAAATTCCAAAATTTTTCTCACTTCTTCCCTTGCTTTTATCAGCGGGACGGGTTAAAATAGAAAAAAGCGACTTGGAAGGGTGTGACGTACATGAGCGAAGATTACGGCGCGAACTTCATTACTTTGACCGATGAAGACGGCAATGAGTACGAGCTGGAGCATCTGGACACCATCGAATATAACGGTCATGTCTATATGGCGTTCTTCCCTGTGGTGGAGACCGAAGACGGCGAGACCTCCGATGAGGCCGCTGAGGAGGAATATGGTCTGATCCTCCTGCGGGTGGAAACTGTGAACGGTGAGGATATGCTGGTCTCAATTGAAGATGAAGCGGAAGAGGACGCCGTCTACAACGAATTTATGGAGAGCCTTTTTGAGGACGAGGAGTAATCCTTCTCTCCCTTTTCGCCCTGCTGGGTGCGTGATGTCCCTGATTTAGACCCACATTTCTGAAACGGGATGCCATATTGTATGGTGGATCGCAGGCCTCCCGGTTTGCTTTTGCGAACTGGAAGTTGGAAGCACTGAAGCCATCCAGAGGCAACCCACCTGCCCTTTCGTGCAGGTTATAAATTGGGGCACACGGCCACGGCGGGGCACCCATATTTTTATTTTCTGTCAGGCACCGGAAAGGCGCCTGGCAGATTTCTTTTTTGACAATCGAAACAAAAAGACCTGTCTGGGGCTTGCAACGCGGCCCGTTTTGGTTTATAATGTTTTGCGTTAAATCGTCACTTGCGGCAGTTTTCTGCCTTCAGGTTCACCTGATATGCAACGCGCGCAACGACTCTAATTTCAACTGAGAGGATGGATGCTAAAAATGAGTGCATCAAGAGAGAAAAAAGTACGTCAGGCCCTCACCGGCCTTTCTGAAAAGGAAAAGAAAGCCGCTCTGGAACAGGCCAAGCGCAGGAAAAAGGCGATCCTTTATTCTGTTCTGGGCGGCGTTGCAGCTCTGGCTGTTATCGCCCTGCTGATTTGGGACAGCGGCGTGGTTCAGCGCCATATGACCGCCTACACCGTGGGCAACCACAAGTATACCGCCGCTGACCTGGACTACTTTTATTATTCCGAATACAACTCCTATTACAGCATGTACGTCTCCTATGGCCTGCTGGACGCCGACACCAGTCTGAAGGATCAGGTTTACTCCCAGGATGAGGACGGCAACGACATCACCTGGCACGACTTCTTTATGGAGGACGCTGTCAACGCCCTGACCTCCATGAGCATTCTGTACGACCAGGCCATGGCCGCCGGTTACACCCTCTCCGAGGAGGGGGCGGAAAGCGTTCAGCAGAGCCTTGACAGCATTGAAACCTACGCCTCCGCCTACTCCGTCACCGAGGATTATTATCTGTCTTATCTGTACGGCCCCTATATGACCCAGTCTCATCTGGAGGACCTGCTGACCCAGTATGCTACAGCTTCTGAATACAGCGACCTGATCTACAGCCAGAATGAGGACGCTGTCACCGAGGACCAGATCAGCAGCTATTATGACGAGAACGCTGACAGCCTGGACACCTACGATTATTATGTGTATTATGTTGACGGCAGCGCGGAAAGCACCACGGATGAAGAGGGCAACACCGTCTCTCCCACCGAGGAGGAAACCGCAGCCGCTATGGAGGCCGCTGAAACCATTGCCAATGACCTGGCTAACGCCTCCCTGTCCTCTGTGCTGCACGCCATCTCCGACCTGGTGGACAACGCTGACAACCGGATTTCCGATTACGGCTCTTACTCCACCATTGGTTCCTCTGTCTCCTCCATCTACTCGGAGTGGCTGATGGACGCTTCCCGGGCCGCCGGAGACATCACCGTCATAGAGTCCACCTCCGGCTATTATGTGGTTCGCTTTGACGGGCGGGTTCTGGATGAATATCATCCCGCAACCTATCGGGATATCCTGATCTCCGCCGAGGTGGACGAGGACGCGGACGCACCTACCGAGGAACAGTTGGCCGCAGCCCTGGAAACCGCCGAGGGCATTGTGGATCAGGTGACGGCCGGCGATGAGCAGACCTTCATCAATCTGGTGGTCGCCAGTTCCTCTGATACCACCACCTCCTCCAACGAAGGCCTGAACACCTCCGCCACCAGAACCAGCGTCTCCGACGCCAACGTGAAGGCTTGGCTGTTTGACGAGACCCGCAGCGCCGGTGATCTGGATGTTGTGGAAGCCGCCAATGGCTCCGGCTACTATGTCCTGCTGTTCAGCAGCTACGATGAGCGCAGCTACTGGCAGAACACCGTAGTAAACACCCTGGCCAGCGATGCCTACTCTGAGTGGTATACCGGCATCTCCGCCGATGTTCCCACCTCCACCGGCTCCGCTTATGGCCTGGTGGGCAAGTAATCTGAATTCGCAAAATAAAGTGGCCGCTTCAACCCCTGCGGGAGTTGAGGCGGCCTGTTATTTATATGATTTGGGGCTGCCTCACCAGGAGGCAGCCCCGTTGCTGTCAACATTTGCCAGTGTAAAAGTCGCGAAAAAGATCAAATATCCCATCACCCAAAAAAGGCAGTCAGCAGCCAGTGGCCGAACCCCGGAGTTTTTAAGAAGCATTATTCCACGGTGACACTCTTTGCCAGGTTTCTCGGCTTATCCACGTCCAAGCCCTTGGCTACGCTGACGTAATAGCCCATCAGCTGCAGCGGAATCACCGCCAGGCTGGTGGCGAAATGCTCATCCACCTTGGGGATGTACACAGTGAAGTTGGCTGTGTCCTCAATATTATAGTTGCCATAGCTGGTCAGGCCCATCAGATAGGCTCCCCGGCTCTTGACCTCCACCATATTACTGACCGTCTTTTCGTACAGGTGCTTCTGGGTCAGGACACCGATCACCAGGGTCCCATCCTCCACCAGACTGATGGTGCCGTGCTTCAGCTCGCCAGCCGCATAGGCCTCCGAGTGGATGTAGCTGATCTCCTTCATCTTCAGGCTGCCCTCCAGGCTGATGGCGTAGTCAATCCCCCGGCCAATGAAGAAGATGTCCTTGGCGTTGGCAAATTTGGCCGCGAACCACTGAATTCGCTCCTTGTCCTCCAGCACCCGCACGATCTTGTCGGGGAGTGAGAGCATCTCTGAGATCAGGAACTGATACCGCTCCTCATCAATCTGGCCCCTGACCCGGGCAAACTCTACGGCCAGCACATAGGCCGCAATCAGCTGGGTGCTGTAAGCCTTGGTTGTGGCCACGGCGATCTCCGGCCCTGCCAGGGTATAGAACACATTGTCCGCCTCCCGGGCAATAGAGGATCCTACCACATTGACAATGGCCAGCGTGCGCAGGCCCCGGCTCTTGGCCTCCCGCAGGGCAGCCAAGCTGTCTGCCGTTTCGCCGGACTGGCTGACCACAACGACTAGGCCATTGGGATCCAGCAGCGGATTGCGGTAACGGAACTCAGAGGCCAGCTCCACCCGAACCGGGATTCTCGCCAGGTCCTCCATCACATATTGGGCCGCCACCCCCACATGATAGGCAGAGCCGCAGGCCACAATGTAGATCTGGCTGACCTTCCGGATATCCTCCTCGGACAGCTCCAGGTTGGACAGGTTGATCTTCCCGTCCACAATCACCGAGTTCAGGGTGTCCTGAACCGCCTTGGGCTGCTCGTGGATCTCCTTCATCATAAAATGCTCAAAGCCTGCCCGCTCGGCGGCCTCCGCATTCCAGTTGATCTCGGTCAATTCCTTCTCAATGACCTCCCGGTCGATGTTGTAGAAGGTCACATCTCCCTTGCACAGGCGGGCAATCTCCATATTGCCGATGTAGTACACCTGGCGGGTGTATTTCAGAATGGCGGGGACATCAGAGGCCACATAGGTCTCCCCGTCCTTGATGCCGATAATCATGGGGCTGTCCTTGCGGGCCACATAGATCTCCTCGGGATACTCCCTGAACATGACAGCCAGGGCGTAGGAGCCGCGGATTCGAGTCATGGCACGGCCCACCGCGTCAGCAGGGCCCTCATGGTATTTTTTGAAGTAGTAATCGATCAGCTTCACCGCCACTTCGGTATCCGTCTCTGAGTAGAACTGATAGCCCTTGTGGGTCAGCTTTTCCTTCAGCTCCTGATAGTTTTCAATGATGCCGTTGTGCACCCCCACAATGTGCCCGTCGTCACTGACATGGGGATGGGCATTTTCCTCAGAGGGTTCCCCGTGGGTGGCCCATCTGGTGTGGCCAATGCCGCAGGTGCCCTTCATGGCATGGCCGCCGTCTGTCTTTTCAGACAGCACCTTCAAGCGCCCCTTGGCCTTGACCACCTCAATATTGCCCTTCTCATCCCGCACGGCCAGGCCGGCGGAATCATAGCCTCGATACTCCAGACGCTCCAGCCCCTCCAACAAAATAGGGGCCGCCTGCTGGCTTCCGGTGAAGCCTACAATACCACACATAGTTTTATTCCTCCTGTTCAGGCCCTTCGGTTCCATTTCCTAATTGGACAGCGGGATCCACTCCCGCCCGGAGAACCGGATAAAAAGCAGCCCCAGGCCGGATGCTTCTCGCCTCCAGCTCCGCGGCTTTTCTGCTTGATCTTAACTGGACACAGTTCGATTTTGTATATGTATCCTCCTCTGTCTATATACCCAATTGAACGAATGATTTATTTTAACACATTCTGGAACATTTTTCAACACAAATTCCGCTCT
>CAZVVH010000044.1:0-12705 GCA_964630475.1 uncultured Oscillospiraceae bacterium
ATATGATATAATAACCCCCGCGAATATGCCGCAAAATGACTATATTCAGAAAATAATAAAATTGGGCCGTTAAAAGGAAGTGCTGCATGAATCCAAAGCTTAAGGAAAAAATTGTGGAATCCCTGTCCTCTGTGCTGCCAATCACCTGTATTGTCCTTGTGATCAGCGTACTTTTGGTGCCGGTTGACTTGGGCATGATTGTCATGTTTTTTGTGGGCGCTGTCATGCTGGTGGTCGGAATGGGCTTTTTCCAACTGGGCGCAGAAATGGCCATGACCCCCTTGGGGGAGGGCATTGGCGTCCAAATATCCAAAACACGCCGGATTGGGGTTGTCTGCTTAATTGGATTTCTGATGGGGGCGATTATCACCCTTTCGGAGCCGGACCTGCAGGTGCTGGCCCAGCAGGTGCCCTCCATCCCAAATCGGACCTTGATTCTGACGGTGGCCGTTGGAGTGGGGCTGTTTTTGGCGCTGTCCATTTTGAGAATTTTGTTTCAGATCAGCCTGTCCGCGCTGCTGCTGATTTTGTACGCAGTCCTGCTGGGCCTGTCCTTTTTGGTTCCCCGGAACTTTTTGGCGGTGGCCTTTGATTCCGGAGGCGTGACCACGGGACCTATGACGGTGCCCTTCATCATGGCTATGGGCGTGGGCCTGGCCTCCGTTCGAAGCGATAAGAACGGCACCGAGGACAGCTTTGGCCTGGTGGCGCTGTCCAGCATTGGCCCTGTTTTGGCAGTGCTGGGGCTGGGCCTCTTTTACCACCCAACGGAGGCGGCCTATACAGCCACCGTTCTGCCTGAGGTGGCCACCACCCGGGATGTGGTTCGGGAGTTCCTGCTGGGCCTGCCTCCATATGCCAAGGAGGTTGTTGTCTCCTTTGTTCCCGTGGTGGGCATGTTTCTGATTTTTCAGCTGCTCAGCCATCGCTATCAGAAGCGCCAGATCCACCGGATCCTGGTGGGATTTGTCTATACATATATTGGATTGGTTCTCTTCCTCTGCGGCGTCAACATTGGCTTTGCCCCGGTTGGCTCCCTGCTGGGCAGCGAAATCGCATCAGCCAGCTGGCAGTGGCTGATGATCCCCATCGGTATGCTGATCGGTTACTATATTGTAAAGGCGGAGCCGGCCATCCAGGTGTTGAATCGCCAGGTGGAAGGGGTGACAAACGGTTCCGTGTCCGCCAAGGCCATGAACCGCTGCCTGTCCATCGGCGTATCGGTCAGTGTGGGTCTGTCCATGCTGCGGGTGCTGACGGGGATTCCCATTCGGTGGATCATTGTCCCCGGCTACATCATCGCCCTGGTACTGGCCAGGTTTGTGCCCAAGATGTTTGTGGGCATCGCCTTTGACTCCGGCGGAGTGGCCAGCGGTCCCATGACCACCACCTTTTTGCTGCCCTTGAGTATCGGCGCCTGTGACGCCGTTGGCGGCAATGTGATGTCCGACGCCTTCGGGGTTGTGGCGCTGGTGGCGTTGACGCCGCTGATCGCCGTGCAAATCATGGGGCTGCAATACCAGGTCAAGCTGAAGAAGGCGGAAAAGGCCTCCGCACAGAAGGAAGGAGCCACCGCTGGGAGCGATGATGCCGATGTCATACTGGAATTCGAGGAGGATACGGAAGATGGCTGTTGAAAAGGAAAAGGCGGCTTACAGACTGCTTTTGTTGATTGCCACGCCAAGGCTTGTGGACAAAGCGATTGCGCTGTTCCGGGAGAGTCATGTACCCGTTCAGTATCAGTTTCGGGCGCAGGGCACGGCCACCAGTGAGATTATGGACCTGCTGGGGCTGGGCAGCGTGGAGAAAATGGCGCTTATGAGCGAGATGCCCAAGGCTTTCGCGGATGCCATGCTGGTCAAATTGAAGAAGAAATTGTATCTTGGTATGCCGAACAGCGGCGTGGCCTTTACCATCGCCATATCGGGCGGCAGCAATCAAATGATTAAGATGATTGAAACCATGGGGCCGAAGGCCGGCACAGAGGGCCTGGAAAGGAATGAGCATCAAATGGCGGAAAATCAGTACAGCATGATTATGGCTGTTGTGAACCAGGGGTTCAGCGAAGATGTTATGGATGCCGCAAAGCCGGTGGGCGCCACCGGTGGCACCGTCTTTCATTGCCGGAGGATCGGCAGCGAAGAGGCCATGCGCTTTTGGGGAATCAGCGTACAGCAGGAGCGGGAGATCGTGATGATCCTGGCCCGAAAGGCGGATAAGCTGGCCATTATGCAGGCCATCGGCAAGCACTGCGGCATGCAAAGCCCGGCCCAGGGAGTGGTTTTTTCTCTGCCTGTAGACAGTGTTGTGGGACTTGACTGAGCGCGCGGGGGATTGATGCTGGCCAGACGGCGCAGCGCGGCGTTCCCGGCCGGAAAAAGGCAGATGAAGGGGCGGGATCTGGAAAATTCGCAGACAGGGGAAAAGAAACAACGTGAAATAAAAATATTGGATTGTTTCAAGTTGATTCATATGCATTCATGGTAGACCTGATTTACACTATAGTCAGTTGTTTTTCAAAATGGAAAGTATATCCAACTTTGCTGCATTTTTTAAAAGACTATATTTAATGTATTAGGAGAGTTTACCATGCCCCAACACACTTTGACTGGCAAGCCCAGCGTCGACCGGCCCTGGCTGAAGTATTATCCCGCTGCCCTGATCGAACATCTTCGGATTCCCGAATGCACCCTGCGCGATTATCTGGAGGAGTGCAGCCCCGGGCTGCAGGAAACGGCCCTGCACTATTATGGAGAAGATATCACCTGGCAGCATCTGTTCGGGCAGGCTGACGCCGCGGCCCGCGCCCTGAAGGCTGTGGGCTTTGGCGAAGGCGACCAGATTCCTGTATTCCTGCGCGCCGTGCCTGAGTTCATTTATTTGTTACTTGCAGCGGAAAAAATTGGCGCTTCCCTGCTGTGTCGTGACAACACGCTGGAGGAAAATGTGCATGCTGTCAGCCTTTCCGGCGCTCCGGTCATGCTGGCCCATGACTTCCTGACCCAGGAGGAGCTGGATGCCTATCTGGACGGCACCCAGGTACGTAAGGCAGTGCTGCTGGATCCCTGCCTGTCCGGCAGCCGGGACAAGATGCCCGACTATATCCAGGAGAGCCTGGACAGCAATTATACCGGATCTAAGGCCTCCGGCCCCGCTGTAATCAGCTGGCAGGAGTTCCTGGCACTGGGCCAGGCCTATACCGGCGAAGTGGAAGCGCCCAAGGATATTGACCGCCCCCTGTTCCGTGCCTATACCAGCGGCTCCACCGGACCCTCCAAGCAGGTGATCCACTCTGCTCACACCATGATCGGCGTAGTGCATCAGCTGAACTTTTACGGCTCGGGATCTGGCTTCCGTCCTACCTGCCTGGTTACCATTCTGCCCGTCAGCCTGGTGGCCATGGTGGTGTCCATGATCCTCATGCCCCTGGCGTCCAACAAGCTGCTGATTCTGGATCCCTTCTGCGATGCGCACGATGTGGATCTTGAGGTCATGCGCTACCGGCCCAACCTGTGGATTACCATCCCTATGTTTTTGGAGATGCTTGTGGGCAACGGACGTGTGCCGGATGACTACGATATGTCCTATATGCTGGCCAATGGTGCCGGCTGTGAGGCGCTGAACAACCGTCAGCGGCGCCGCGCCCAGCAGTTCTACGATGCACATAACTGCCACTTTACCTTCTCCTCCGGCTATGGCAGCAGCGAGGTTGGCTCTGCTGTTACCCTGCCCTGCAGAGATGAACCCAACAACAACGGCAGCGTGGGCATCCCCATGCCGCTGACCAACGTCAGCATCTTTAAGAAGGGCACCACCAAGGAGCTGACCTACAACGAGCTGGGCGAAATCTGTGTTTGCTCCCCCGGTAATATGCTGGGCTATGACTCGGAGGAAGCCACTGCCAAGACGCTGATCCGCCATGAGGACGGCCAGGTATGGCTCCATACGGGCGACACCGGCTATATCAACGAGAACGGCGTGCTCTTTATGCTGACCCGGGGCAAGAGCCCCCGCTACGGCGGCGGTTTCCTAGATATGCTTCCCATGGAGAACCTTGTGGCGGATGCGGAGATCCCTGGCATCATCGACGAGTTCTTTGTGCTCGTCCCCGATCAGGAGCACGAGGGCTATTTCCTGCCTTACCTGTACGTAGTCCTGGAGGAGGGCTATACTGTGGAGGATATCCGGGACCAGGTAGATGAGGTGCTGGAGCCTCATATGCGTCCGGTGGATGTGATCTCCATTCCCGGCAGACCCTTCTTCCACTTCAAGACCAACCGGGTGGGCCTGGTTCAGGAGATGCTGTCCGCTCAGGTTTGTGCCAAATAATGGTGGACAAATAGATGATAATGGTGTAAAATATTACATACGTGCTGGGTAAGAGCTGTCGTTCGGACTGATTACGGCAGCTCTTTTCCAGAATTATGCGCTTGTTTTGGTTTGGAAGAGGCTTCCTTCCGAAGGTGTTTAGCACTGGGAGCAGGGGAAGCGCTGAACTTGACAGGAGTCGTTTTCGGCTGACAAGCCGGTAGCCTTGGGATATAACATTTCCCCAATTATAAACCTGGAAAAAGCTGAAATTTGGAAAAAAGATGAATTTGAAGCATAATCGGGATATCCCGATTATGTCCTGCTAACGCAGGACATAATCCAGACTTCATAGCAGGAGAGCGGACGCATCCCGTGTGCGTCTTAAAGAAAAAATGGAGCAGAAAAACAGATTTAGTATATTATTGGAGCGATTGGTGGCCACAGCGGAGGTCAAGCACTTCGCGCTGGCCAAGGCATTGCAGTATGATGTCTCTTACATCAGCAAGTGGATTGGCGGACGTGTGCTGCCATCTGAAAAAAGCGCCTGCGACATTTTGCAGAAGATCAGCCACTGCCTGGTGGAGAATGCCAGCCCTAAGGGCCTTGAGCAGCTTTCTCGTGATTATGAGCTTGAGGACCCGGAGGAGCTTTGGCAGGCGATCTACGACAACCTGATTGCGGAATATTATTATGTGCAGGAGCTTCAGCAGAGCAGCGGCAGCACGGTCGCGCCCAAGATCACCTTCTATCCGGAGCTGTCCATGAAGAAGTTCATTGGAAAGATCAACCACCCGGTTCTGCGGCGGGTCAGCTCTCAGAGTATCGTAGCCGCCATTGACCTGTTCCACATGGACGGTGAGTTTCGCCTTAAGGTTGTCAATCTGGAGGAGGACAAGGCTTCGGGGGATCACACCTATCCCAATGTCCATTTCTCCCTTCTCATTTACCTGGGAGAGACGGAGCAGGAGCCGATCCGCGATGCGATGTTCATTTCAAATATGCTGATTAATTCCTCCAGGGTGGATTTCCAGCTATACGGAAGTGACTTTGCCTATGGTAAGGTCATGTTCGTGGTCAAGCAGGATTTCGCCATCACCGGAATGCTGCTTCGGCAGGATGCCTGTACCGCTGTAACCGTCTGCGAGGGGGAGGAGAACACCACTCCGCTATACAATGATCTCCAGACCTTGTGTACCAGGGAAAAATTGCTTTGCCGGAGGATTACTATGGAGGAGATGCTTCTCCAGTCCATGGATTATGTACACGCCTTGCTGGCCTCCGAGCACCAGTGGCTGCTGGGCCACCTGACGGAGTATTTGCTTCCGGAGGAGCTGTTCCGGGAGCTTGTGGAGCAGGGGGAAAATCTGGCTGCATTTGGAAGCCTGACCAACATTCACCATCTGACCAGGAATATCCTGGAAAGCACAAGCATGCAGCTTATGATCTGTGAATCTGCCCTGACTAGGTTTATGGTCACCGGCGGGATGGATTTCTTCAACCGCAAGATTCAACTGGACTTCCGCCAGCGCAGACAGGTGATTGAGCACCTGAGAAAGCTGGTGGGCGGCTCCGGCGGCCTGCAAATCCGTCTGATCCAGGAGACCCTGATCTCCGATTTTCAATACAGCACCTGTCCCAGCGTGTTCCTGTCCGAGACGATCTCCTATCTCCGGCTGGAAACCAAGAGACCGGACGAAAACCTGCTGCTGAAGATCAACAGCCCGGAGATGAAGGAGCTTTACAGCTGCTTCTTCCGGGAAATCTGGGAGGACGGCAGCCATGTGATCTCTGACCGGGAGGAGATCAACCAGTTCATGGGCCGCTTGAGTAAAAGCATGGAAGTGCTGGACGAAGTCGGCGAAATATCATAGTGGCTTGCCGGCTGTGCCGGAGTTTCCCATCGTAAATTGGGCGCCCGCCTCTGGTTGGCTCCGGTTTATATATAGATGCCGTAAGGCAAAATTAAACGAAAGGATAGGGAGGTTTCCTGATGGAAAAGAACAAACGGATTCTGTCTCTGGTGCTGTCCCTGGTTTTGGTGCTGAGTACAGTACTGATTCCTGGGGTTGGCGTAGCCGACGTAACTGCGGCACCGGCGCAGAGTGGTTCTACTCAGACAATTCATCCCTTCAATGGTACTGACGCATTGATTCGCGATACCATTGAAGAGCTTGCGGCGCTGGGCAAGACCACAGAAGCACAAGAAGAGGACAAGGAGCTGGCCGCCAGAGTGGAGCGGGACAGCGACCTGTCCTATGAGGAGGCGCGCTCGGCTGTGTATGGTGCGCTGACGGCGGATTACAGTGCCAGCCAGGCTGACATGTCCGCACTGGGTCTGAGTGAGGATGTCATGTCTGACCTGGTGGATCGGGTCCTGGCGGACAATTATCTGGCCGGTGCCTTCACCGATCTGACCTACACCGTGGAGAACGGCAAAGTCACCAAGGTGAATTATGAGATCAGCGAGGGCTTCGCTTCCGCCATGGAGGCCTATGCCTCCGAGATCGAGATGGAAGTGGATCTCTCTGATGTAACGCCGGATACGGTGCCTGAGACGGTTCAGGAGGAGCAGGAGGTTAAGCCCTCCATGTTCAACACACTGGCCCTTTATGACGACACCGAAGAGTCCGCCTGCGCATATCATACCGTTGCCGGCAACGACCTGGGCGACTACAACAAGGACGGGGAGATCAACCTGGACGATGTGGACGCCTTCCGCCTCCTGGTGCTGACCGATCCCGCCTCTGCCTATGATTTTAACGAGGACGGCAAGATCAACATCGGCGACGTGGCCAAATTCCGCATGAAGGTTCAGAACGGCGAGTTGTCCATCAGCGCCCCCGAAGTGACCTTCACGTGGAAGGAAGAGCCTGTTAAGGACTCAACGCCCATCACGGATGATGAGGGCAATGTCACCAATGGTGGCCTGCTCTATGACCATGAGACCGGCGAGGTCTCCCAGGGCATCCTGCCTGATGTCTATTATGAGCTGGAAAGCATCTCCTTTGACTGCGCCGTCTGCGGCGAGCATATTGAGATCACCGACGCGGAGACCCTGGCACAGTTCACCCAGCCCATGGATGTCTATTTGAACATGGCCAATTATGAAACGCTGACGGTTGAAGCCGGTTCTGATCCGGGATTCTCGGAGGAAGAAGCGGAGTATTGGATCCTCTATACTGAGATTGAGCTTGCCGCTTATGTGGATGACACCTTCAGCATGACCACGGTTCCCGATGCGGATGGCAATCCCGTTGTGGGTGAGGATGGCAATCCTGTGATGGTGCCGGCTACCGATGAGAATGGCAACGTCATCGGTATGTACACCTCCAATATGGACAACGGCGCGGCCGAGGTTACATATTATTATGGAGTCCTCAGCACCTTCATCAACGATAAGGTTGAGTATTTCGGCACCCCCACTGACTACTTTACCTCCAAGAACTCTGATGGCAACCCCATGGGCGCTCTGAAGTCTGTCTGCAACGTGGATCCGGACACCCAGGTGCCTCCCGCCCAGATGACCATGATGGTGCGGGATCTGCCCCAGGCCTTCATGGCCTACTATTGGCAGTACGGTGAAGTGCTGGCTGCCGTGCGGGATGCGGCCATCGAGTCCATACCCGAGGGCCTGACCGAAGTGCAGGAGCTGCTCTACATCCACGACTGGCTGGCGGAGAACGCCATCTTTGACATGGGTGCCATGACCGCCAGAGATGAGGACGGCAACCCTGCTGAGTCGGATCCCATCCAGATGACCACCTTTGGCGCCCTGCTGAGCACCCAGCTTCAGGACAGCTATGGCAGCGGCTACTACGGCGGCCTGTGCCCCAGCTATGCGGCGGCCTATAACCTGCTGGTGCAGGCAGCCCATCCGGAGATTTATCAGGTTGAAGAGACCGATGCGGACGGCGAGACGACTACCCGCTGGGCCACCGTGAAGGAAGTGGATGAGAATGGCGGCGACATCGTGGACTTTGTCCAGGTGCTGTTCTACACGAACACCGCTGAGACCAGTATTGCCGGCGAAGGCTTCGGCGGCGGCTGGTTTAACAATGTCCACTACTTCAATGCTGCAAAGCTGGTGGATCAGGAGAGCGAAGGCGTAGGCAACTGGTACTATGTGGATGCCTGCTATGACGATATCTACATCGAGTGCCTGGAGCAGTACCGCGGCGAGTCCGACGGCAGCGTCAGCCACACCTACTTCTTGCTGTCGCCCCAGACCATGGCTACCCTGTATGGCGACAATGTGGAGTGCATTGACTCCCTGTATGATGGATATACCTATGTTCAGACTGATGAAACCTATCAGCCCGGTGACGACAAGTATAACCCGGAGGATCCCGAACATCTGAAGTATGAAAAGGTGGAGAACCCCAACGAAACTGGCTATGACGACCAGAGCTATGAGGACTCCTGGTTCAGCGGCGCAGTCAGCAAGATTTCCTGGGATGAGGACTATTTCTACTATGTGGACGGCGGCGCCAGTGCTGCCGCCTATGCGGACCTAATCGATCAGATGAACTCCGACGATGGAAGCAGCTCTGATCTGGGCGACAGCCTGAGCATGACTGATATGATGCATGGCAGCCGCGTCGATGTGGAGGAGCAGAACCTGCTGAAGCGCCGTTCCAGAACCTCGCCTGACTACTGGGAGGATACCAGCAGCAGCGACACCAGCATGAGTATAGTCTCCAGCAAGGAGGATACCTATGCCGAGACCCTCTTCGACTACGGCACTGGCGTGATGAAGAACAGCGATCTTGTCCTGGCTGACGAGGTAATTGAGGACTTTGTGCTCAACGAGCAGTATCCCGCTCTGACCCATACTGTGGCCTTGTATAATGACAAGCTGTACTTCAACCTGAGCAACGACATCTATGTCTGCAATACGGACGGCTCCGGCCTGCAGCTCTTCAAGGAGTACAACGAGGTAACATATACCTCCGACGGCCGCACGTTTACCGCCACCTCCTATGATACGGATGAGAATGGCGAGCTGAGCGTCACCAACAAGCCCATTGGCGCCCTTGCCATTCATACAACCTACACGCCTCAGTACACACCGGTGGATTACAACGGTCAGACAGTATACATATTCACCGGCCTGACCGCCACCGACGTGATGACAGTGAATATTGCCACCAATTTCAGCTTCACCAACACGAATGAGAGTGGCGACCGGTACGCCGTGGAAGCGGTTAACCTGAACCCCGACTACCAGCTCTATGGCAGCTCGCATGATGAGGATGAGAACGACAACAGCGAGTTCATGTGGTGCGCCGTCATTCGGGACGATATGACCATGGAGGAACTGCTGTCGGCCACCGGCAGCAACCAGGTGAATGTGCCCGCCACTTGCACCAGACCTGCGTACACCGATGTCCGCACGGATTCCGGCGTCATCACAAGCCGTACAGCTGTGGAAGGCAGCGAACCCAACGGCCACAGCTATGTCTACGACGAGACTGAAGGCGTCTACCTCTGCGAGGATTGCCAGCTCCACGCCACTGTGAAGGTGGAGGATACGGAGAACGGCTCTGTTACCCTGTATGCCACCACCACTGACGGCATGGAAGGACTGGGCGACAGCCTGGGCAGCATGGGCAGCTTCGGTGAGGAAGTGATTCCCGTCAGCACCGTCCGTGAGGCCGAGACCAAGAAGACCGGCGAGATCCAGATCATCTGCCAGCCTGACGAGGGTTATCGCGTGGCCAAGGTGGAATATCGCTCCGCCACCGCTGCGGAGGATGCGGAATACACCCCCATTGAAGCCGATGAGAATGGCGAGTATAAGCTGGAGAAGGAGGAAGGCTGCATCAGCATCCGCGTCACCTTTGAGAAGATTTATACCGTCACCGTGGAGCCTGCGGAGAACGGTGCCGTCACCCTGGAGGGGCTGACTCCCACCGCTGAGGGCAGCAATGTCTATGAGGTTGCCGCCGGCACCGAGGTTACCCTGACTGCCGCGGCCAACGATGGCTATGCTGCTGAGGCGCCTGAGGTCACCGGGGCCGAGTTGAATCCCGGCCAGACGGAGGGGACCTATACCTTCGTGATGCCGGAAGCTGACGTCACTGTGACCGGTAAGTTTGTCAAGGCGTCCACCGTTACCCTTGCTTCGGATGCGAACAGCACCGTGACCGCAGCAGTCGGCGAACAGGCTGTGACCAGCGGCGGCACCGTGAAAGCGGGCGAGACCGTCTCCTTGACCGTCGGTGCCAGCGATGGATATCAGGTGGAGAGCGTAACTGTGGACAGCGCTGATGTCACCAAGGTCAACGACACCACATACACCTTCGTCATGCCCGAGGCTGACGTCACCGTCACTGTGAAAGCCACACAGGATGTTGTTCCTCCTGAGACGTACAACGTCACCGTAAATACAGTTGGCGGCGGTACTTCCACTGCCAAGGCTAATGTGACCGAAGCCGAGGCCGGCGCGACTGTTACCATTACCGCCACTCCCGCAGAGGGCTATCAGGTGGCCGGCGTGACTGTGGACGGCGAAGCAGTATCTGAAAATGATGACGGCACCTACACCTTTGAGATGCCTGATGCCGATGTGACCGTCACTGTCACCTTCGCCGCAGTCGAGGCAGAACCCGACCCTGACCCTACCCCTGACCCTGAAGCATAATTCCCACTTTGGCTCCCTGCCCGGGGGCGAAGGTTCCCGGGCAGTCATCAGATAAGTGAAACCAACATATTGGGAGGCAAAAAATATGAAAAATCTCTTTAAGCGGCTCCTTGCCCTGGCCCTGGTTGTCTGCACCCTTGGGTCCATGGCAGTGCCCGCTTGCGCGGTGGTGGATGAACCGAACGGCCAAGCAGGATCCGGAGCCAACACCAGCGCCCAGCTGTCCCTGTCCGCGGCCAAGAGCGAGGACCAGGAGCAGGTGGTTGTCACCATCAACCTGGACAACTCTGCCAATGCTGCCGGCGTTCAGGTTAACCTGAAGTATGACAGCTCCAAGCTGGACTATCAGGAAGACAGCTTTGCAGACAAGGAAGTATTTGATGGCGGCGCCTGCGCCGTTGAGCAGGACGGCACCATTGCGATGATGTTCGGCCCTGGCGAAACGCAGGCCAGCGCTTCCGGCGCTTTGGGCACCGTTACCTTCCAGGTCAAGGATACCGCCGAGGGCGATGTTTCCTTCAGCTTGGAGGAGGGCCTGGTAACCAACGAGGACGGCTCTGAAGTAGAGGAAGTCACCTACGGGAAGGTCTCCATTGACCTCAGCGTCCGTTACGCAGTCACCATCACCGCCGGCGATCACGGCGAAGCTGCCGCAGAGGGCAAGGCCAGTGGCCTGAAGTCCGGCGAGACCGTCACAATTACCACCAAGCCGGAAGAGGGCTATGAGGTGGATAGCGTGAAGGTTGGCGATCAGGCTTTGGAGCCTACTGCGGAAAATACCTATACCTTTACCATGCCTGCGGAGAACGCTGAAGTTACCGTTACCTTTAAGGCCATTGACTACGATGTCAAGGTGGCTGAGAATATCCAGAACGGCACCGTCACCGTGGACAAGACCACTGCCAATAAGGGCGATACAGTCACCATCACTGTAACCCCCAAGGCGGGCTACACTGCGGCTGAGCCTGAGGTCACCTATCAGGCCATTGACGAGCAGACCGTGACCGGCGTTGCTGTCACCAAGGTCAACGACACCACCTATACCTTCGCAATGCCCGCTCAGGATGTAGCTGTTTCCACTGCCTTCACCGCCAATATCTACGCTGTCAGCGTGGCGGAGAATATCCAGAACGGCACTGTCACCGTGGATAAGACCAGCGCCGCCACTGACGAGACCGTCACCATCACTGTCGCCCCCGCTGCCGAATACCTGGCGGAGGAGGTCACCGTGAACGGCGCTGCGGCCACCAAGGTCGATGACACCACGTATACCTTCACCATGCCTCCTCAGGATGCGGTTGTTTCCGCCGTCTTTGTGGAGAAGCATTACCAGGTTTCCACCCCTGTTGCCCAGAACGGCACTGTCACCGTGGATAAGACCAATGTTCAGGCTGGTGAGACCGTCACCATCACGCTGACTCCCGACAGCGGCTATGAGGTGGGACAGGTTGCCGTCACCGGCGCTGACGGCATTACCGAGGTCAGCGTCACCAAGGTCAACGACACTACCTATACCTTTACCATGCCCCCGCAGGACGTGACCATTTCCGCCACCTTCGTGGAGAAGATCTACGAGATCACCGTTGCGGAAGCTCAGAACGGCGCAGTCAAGACGGATAAGACTTCCGCCAAGGCCGGAGAAACTGTCACCATCACCGTGACCCCTGACGCTGAGTATCTGGTGGACACTGTGACAGTGACCGGCGCTACAGTCACCAAGGTTAACGACACCACTTATACCTTCGTGATGC
>CAZVVH010000045.1:0-12664 GCA_964630475.1 uncultured Oscillospiraceae bacterium
AAGCCATCATGGCCTTTTCCAGAATGGCCTTGCCCACAGCGGGATTTTCCTCCAGGAACTGGCTGAGTTTCTTGGTCACCACCGAGTTTACCAGGGTACGGATTTCGCTGTTGCCCAGCTTGGCCTTGGTCTGCCCTTCGAACTGGGGCTCTATCAGCTTGACAGAGATGATGCAGGTCAAACCCTCCCGGCAGTCCTCGCCGGTGACCTTTTCGTCTTCCTTTAGCAGCTTCATCTTCTTGCCGTAGGCGTTGAGTACATTGGTGATGGCCCGCTTGAAGCCCTCCTCATGCATGCCGCCCTCGGGGGTATGGATGTTGTTGGCAAAGGAGACAATAATCTCGTTGTAGCTGTCCGAATACTGCATGGCCACCTCGGCAATGGAGTCCTCCTTCTCGCCGTACATATAGATGACTCCGGGGTGGATCGGCTCTTTATTCTCGTTGATAAAGGTGACGAACTCCCGGATTCCCCCCTTATAGCACATGATTTCCTTCTGCTGCTGTCCGGGACGCTGGTCCTCGATATGGATGGTCAGACCCGCGTTGAGGAAGGCCTGCTCCCGCATCCTCTGATGCAGGGTCTCATAGGAATAGACAGTGTCCTCAAACATCTCCGGGTCCGGCTTGAAGGTGACGTGGGTACCGGTCAGGCTGGTCTCTCCCACCACCGTCATTTCCTGGGTTACATCCCCCCGGGAGAACCGCATCTCGTAGATTTTGCCATTGCGGTAAACCTGGACCACCAGCCACTGGGACAGGGCATTAACCACGCAGGCGCCCACGCCGTGGAGACCGCCGGAAACCTTATAGCCCCCGCCTCCGAATTTACCGCCGGCATGGAGCACGGTATAGACAACTTCAAGGGCTGGCCGGCCGGTCTGGGCCTGAATATCCACCGGGATGCCCCGGCCATTGTCGGTGACGGAGATCACATCCCCCTCTAAAATGGAGACGCTGATTTCTGTACAATAGCCTGCCAAAGCCTCATCAATGGCGTTATCCACAATCTCATAAACCAGGTGATGGAGACCGCTGGCGGAGGTGGAGCCGATATACATACCGGGGCGCTTGCGAACCGCCTCCAGGCCCTCCAGGACCTGAATCTCCGCCGCGTCATACTCGTGTTCCACCAGGGTGCTCTTTTCCAATTCTTCAGACATAATCGTACCTCTTTTATTTACTGTACTAAGCCCCTGTCAGAGACAGAAGCACTATCATTCACTCAAACCGGTAATTCTCCGACCGGCGCAGCAGAGTGGCCGTGGACAGCTGGGAAATGTACACCTTTACCTGTTTGCCATCGTCGCAGACCACAAAGGATTTGGGGATCTCCTCGCTGACGTTGATTACCCTTCCGCCCTTCTCCGCCTTGGCCAGAAAGTCCCGGGTAATATGGGATTGGGAGGTGATATCCAGATCATACATTCCTACGATATCCTGATCGTCCACAATCACAGCTTGTCCTAAATGCAGATACATGGTTCAGGCTTCCTTTCCTACAATTGCTCCATGATGGATATGAAAGACCTTTCCCTCCTCCATGGCCTCCAGCCGCTCATCCTCGCAGCAGGTGATAAATACCTGCCCACCTCTAATGCGGTTGAGGACAAATTCCTGCCGACGGGGGTCCAGTTCACTGAGCACATCATCCAAAAGGAGGACTGGATATTCCCCCGTGTCGTGAAAGGCGATCTCCCGTTCCGCCAGCTTCAGGGAGAGGGCAGCCGTCCTGGTTTGGCCCTGGCTGCCGTAGGTTTTGGCGGAAATCCCGTTCAGGCTGACCACAAGGTCGTCTTTATGGGGGCCTGCCAGGCAGGACCGGGCTTCCAGCTCCGCCGTGCGCAGCCTTTCCTGCTGGGCCATCAACTGGGGGAAAATCCCGGCGGGTTGGGCCTCCGGATCCGTCACCTCTTTCACCGTCTGGTAGCTGAGGCTCAGCTCCTCCCGGCCCCCGGAGAAATCCAGGTGAATGGCAGGGGCATATTCCCTCAGCTTGCGGACATAATTGGCCCGATAGTGAATGAGGATGGCGCCGGTCTGGGCCATGCGCAGGCTGAAATCCTCCAAAGGGGCTAACAGGTCCGGCTTTTCCTTCCAGTCCCGCAGAATACGTGTTTTATGCTCATACAGGCGGTTATACTCGGAAAGGGCCTTTGCATAGCGGGGACGCAGCTGGCTGATGGAGGTGTCCAGAAATTTCCGCCGAATGGCCGCCCCCTCCCGGATCAGATATAAATCCTCCGGGCTGAACAGCACTGTGGTCAGAATTCCGGACAACTCCGCCCCGCTTTTCAGCTTGACGCCGTTCTTCTTCAGCTGCCGGCGCCCTCCCCGGCGGAACAGGGCTTCCAGCCGAACCTGGCGTTCCTGGCTCCAAACCAGAGCGGCGACGCTTCCATACTCCCGGTCGAAGGAGATCAGCTCTTGATCTGACCTGGTACGGGGACTTTTGGCCGCCGCCAGATAGCCTACAGCCTCCAGCAGATTGGTTTTGCCCTGGGCATTTTCACCGTAGATCACGTTGATGCCCGGGTGAAACTGGGCGTACAGCTCGGAATAGTTGCGGAAGCCTTCCAGCTGCAATGCGTCTACTCTCATTTGACGGTGATTTCAATCCCGTCCAGGGTGACCACATCGCCGGGGCGGATTTTTTTTCCCCGTATGGTGCAGATCTGGCCATTGACGAATACCTGCCCCTCCTGGATGAGCAGCTTGGCCTCTCCGCCGGTTTCCGCCACCCCTTCAAGCTTCAGGAGGGAATCCAGCTTGATAAACTCAGTGGAGATTTCTGATGTTATCTTTTCCATATTTTGCCGAAACCTTTCACTTAATTTGCTCTCAGGCGGACAGGAAGCACCATATACAGGAAGGAATCGGTGCCGTCCGCAGGCTTAATCAGGCAGGGAGAGATGGGGGTGTTCAGTTCAATCTTGATCTCGTCCGCAGGGGCTGCCTTCAAGGCATCCATCAGATACTTGTTGTTGAAGCCAATCTCCAGCTCCTTGCCGTTGCCATTGATATAGCACTCGTCATAGGCGTTGCCAATGGCGGTGTTGGTCTGAACCTTCATAATGTTATCGGAGAAGGTGCAACGCAGGGGGCTTTTCTGCTTCTCCGTAATAATCAGGGAAACCCGGTCCACAGAGGATATGACCATCTTCCGGGCCGCAGTCAGCACCACCGGGTTATTCTGGGGGATAGCCTGACGATAGTTCAGGAACTCGCCTTCCAGCCGCCGGGCAATGAGGATTATATTTTCCACCTTAAACATGATGTGACGGCCGCCCTGGACGAACTCCACAGGATTCTCCTGGTCGTCGGAATCAGCGCAGATCTTTTCCACCTCGGAAAGGGCCGCGCCGGGAACCACAAAGGAGAATTCGGGAATACCGGTCTTTTCAATGGACTGCTCCTTCCGCAGGGCCAGACGATAGCCATCCACGGAGACCACGGTGACACCGCCTTCCTTGTCCACTTCAAACAGAGAACCGGTGTGAATGGGTCTGGCCTGGTTGGTGGAAACGGCAAACAGGGTCTGGCTAATCATGGACTTCAGCTTTTTCTGCTCCATCTTCACCGAATTTACATAGTCAACAGAGGGGAGAGCGGGGAACTCCTCCGCATCGGTGCCCAGAATGTTGAACTCGCTGATGCCACACTTGATATTCACCATGAAGTTGTCAGAGGTGAACTCCACGATATCATCGGGAAGGCGGCGGACAATCTCGCCAAAGAGCCGGGCAGAGATCACCAGGCTGCCCTGCTGGGTGATGTCTGCAGGAATTAGGGCCTGGATGCCGGTTTCCAGATTATAGCCGGTCAGCTTCAGGTCCTCTTTGGCCTCCACCAGGATGCCCTCCAGGGCAGGGATGGAGCTTTTTACCGCCACGGTGCGGGAGGTGACATTGATGGCCTGCAGGAGCAGGGCCTTTTCGCAGGAAAATTTCATAGTTGATGCCTCCTATCAGAAGAAGATTAAGTCGAGGAACGTTTAGTTTCTCTCAGCTGCCGCGCAGCGGTTTAAGAGAAAGAAAGAGAATAGTATTAGCTGTAATAGTAATAGGTCAGCGGAAAAAGTGGAAAAGCAGAAAATCCCTTGAAAATACAGGGGACTCGCCCTTCACAGGGCCGGTGGAAAAGCCCTTGCATAAAATGGAGAGTTTTCCACAGCAAAAAAAGGGGAAAAAGGTTTTGAACAGGTTTCCTTTCCACATGTGTGCAAAAACGGTGGAAAATGTGGAAAACTTCGCGGGGAGGGAACCGCCGGCGTGTATGGAACAAAATGCAGGAAAATCAGTAGTTTCTTGCATTGATATTCGCATTGATGTCCTTGATGATCTCGGAGGTTTTTCCGTCGTCCTTGATCATATTGTCCACCTTTTCCAAGGCGTGCATGACGGTAGTGTGATCCCGGTTGAAGATCTGTCCGATCTCCTTCAGGGACAGGGAGGTGATGTGGCGGATCAGGTGCATGGAGATTTGGCGGGCCAGGTTGATCTCCTTTGTACGGGAGGTTCCCTTGATGTCCTTGGAGTCCATGCCGAAGAATTTAGCAGTTTCCTCAATGATCTCATCCGGGGAGGGTACGAATTCGTCCTTCTCCCGGATCAGATCCCGAATGGCCCGGATTACCGTGTCAATATTCAGATCAGAGTTCAGCAGCTCCTGATAGGCCAGAATCTTGCGGACTGTGCCCTCCAGCTGCCGGACGTTGGAGGTGATGTTCTCCGCAATATACTCCACCACGGATTCCGGAAGGGGCAAACCCATGCTGATGGCCTTTTTCTGGACAATGGCCATGCGGGTTTCATAGTCCGGAGGCTGGATATCTGCAATCAGTCCTTGTTCAAACCGGGTGCGCAGCCGATCCTCCAGGCGGAGCATCTCGTTTGGCGGACGGTCAGAGGTAAGGACGATTTGTTTTTTCGCCTCATACAGGGTGTTGAAGGTATGGAAAAATTCCTCTTGGGTGGAATCCTTGCCGGCAATGAACTGGACGTCGTCCATCAGCAGCAGGTCACATTCCCGGTATTTTGCCCGGAATTGCTCCATAGCACTCTGCCGGAGGAATTGGATCATGTCGTTGGTGAAGGTTTCGCCCTTCACGTAGCAGATGCGGAAGCTGGGGAAATTGATTCTGGCCTGGTTGGCGATGGCGTAGAGAAGATGGGTTTTGCCCAGGCCGGATTGTCCGTAGATCAGCAGAGGGTTGTAGGAATAAGCGGGCTTTGTGGAGACAGCTTGGGCAGCGTTGTAGGCAAAGCGGTTGGAGGCGCCTACCACGAAGGATTCAAAGGTATAATTATTGCTGTTAAGGAGGATGTTGTGATTCTCCCTGTTTTCATGAACGCTGCGCTCCTTTAGCTCATCCTCACAGAGAATGGTAACCCCCATATCCGCAGAAAATAGCTCCCGCAGGGCCTTTTTGATAAATTCCAGATAGCGGGTGTTAATCAGGTTCCGTTTGAATTTGGTGGGGGTATAAATAATAAAACTGCTGCTGGTCAGCTCAACAGCAACAGAGTCGTCAAACCAGGTGTGGATGGCGGTAGGCGTCAAATCTCCTTCCATCAGAGAGAGAACCTTGACCCAGACATCTGCGGCAGAATTCATAGCATAACCTCTCTTTATATATTTTCTTTATCTCTTTTTGTGGCGAGGAAAGAACCGCGCAAGCGTACATCATCTGCGGAACAGATGATAGGATAAATTGATGTTTCGTTCTGCGATCCCCTTTCAGGGAAAGGGGATCGGATCCAGATAATATGATAAGCCTATTATATCAGAGAAAAGGGAATTTGGCAATCGAGTTTACATTATAAAAAGAAATAATATGGAAAAGTAGGGGGACACCCATCCTCATAGGGCAAAGCAGAAAGAAATGAATGAAAAAAGAAAAAATTTCTGTTGACATAACTTGCCGGAATCCGCTATAATAAGTGGTACGCTCTGGAAGTATATAAAACCGGAGCGGAAACTTTGACAACTACGGCCGGTGTTTCTCAGGGGCGGCCCGTCCCTGCCGGCTTGTTGAGTATTAAATTTTTTAGGAGGTGTCCACATTATGACCAAACGTACCTATCAGCCCAAGAAGCGTCACGCACAGAAGGTTCACGGTTTCCGCAAGAGAATGGCAACCGCAAACGGCCGTAAGGTTCTTTCCCGCCGTCGCGCAAAGGGCCGTGTACGCCTGTCCTACTAATGATGATGGGGACAAAACCGAATATTGCAGCTTGAGGGGCGGGGATATCAAAATCTACCGCCCCTGCGAAGCATATGCCTGTTTTGTCCTCGCCATTTCGGAGGGATATGCGTGAACTATACCATCGTACTCAAAAAAAACAGTGATTTCCGCCGGGCCTACCGGAAGGGAAAGACCTGCGCCGCACCAAATCTTGCCATCTATTGCCGCAAAAACGGAACCGAGCAAAACCGTTTGGGAATTACAACCAGCGTCAAGGTGGGAAAGGCCGTGGTGCGCAACCGCATTCGCCGCCGTGTTCGGGCCATTTATCGGCTCCATGAAACAGAGCTGAAGGCCGGATATGATGTGGTGATTGTGGCCCGTGTTCGCGCCGCGAACGCAAGCTATGCGCAGCTGGAAAATAACTTTATCCAGCTGGTAAGACGTATGGACCTGCTGAAGGAGGAGAAAGGGACTTGAAGTCTGTTTTGCTGTGGCTGATCCGGTTTTACCGGAAGTATATTTCCCCCGGGTTTCCGCCCTGCTGCCGGTTTATTCCAACCTGCTCCGAATACGCGCTGGAGGCCATTGAGAAATACGGCGCACTGAAGGGCGGCTGGCTGGCTTTTAAGCGGATTATCAAGTGCCAGCCCTTTCATAAGCAGAAGTCCATCGTTTACGACCCGGTTCCTTAAGGCCGGGGATTACCGCCATTTATTGGAGGCCTAATTAAATGAGTATTTTAAATCCTGTCTTTAAGCTGTTCGGCAGATTTCTGATGCTGCTGTACACATGGACAAACAGCTATGTGCTGGCTATCGTAATCTTTACCGTTCTGATTAAGCTGGTGCTCTTCCCCCTAGCCATCAAGAGCAAGAAGAGCATGATGAAAACTCAGTCCCTTCAGGGCAAGATGCAGCAGCTGCAAAAGCAGTACGGAAAGGATAAAGACCGCTATAACCAGGAGGTACAGAAGCTGTACGAAAAGGAGGGCGTCAACCCCATGGGCGGCTGCCTGTGGAGCCTTCTCCCCCTGCCCATTCTGTGGGGCGTGTACGCCGTGGTGCGCCGTCCTCTGTTCTTTATGTATAATCTGACCGAGGATCAGGTTACCGCCGTTCAAGGGGCCGTTGAGAAAATTACCGGAACCATCAGCAGCAACAGCGCCTACGTGGAAATGAAGGTGGCCAATCTGCTGAGCACCGACAACAGCGTGCTGGAAGCGGCCAAAAATGCCCTGGGTGACGCGGCCAGCAAGCTGAGCACCACCATTGACTTTAACTTCCTGGGCATCAACCTGTCCGAAACGCCTACCCTGAAATTTTGGACAAACGGCTGGACCTGGAATAACATCGGCCTGTTCCTGATCCCCATTCTGGTGGCAGCGGTTACCGTTGTCTCTTCCCTGATCACCCAGAAAACCAACGCCATGACTCAGGAGGATGAAAAGAAGCCCGCCGATTCCTCTACGAAGAGCATGCTGATTATAATGCCTCTGATGTATCTGTGGTTCGGTTTCATCATGCCCGCCGGCATGTGCGTTTACATGATGATTTCCGTCATTATTCAGATGATTCAGGACAAGATTTCCTCCCGGCTGCTGCGGAGCAAATTTGCCATTGCCCGGGCGGAGCAGGAGGAAAAGGAGCGTCTGGAGAGGGAGGAGGAAAAGAGACTCCGCGCCGAACGCATCGAGCAGAAAAAGAAAGAGGAAGAAGAGGCGAAAAAGCGTAGGAAGAAGAACTCGGTTCAGCAGAACAAGAAGGACAAGGGTCCCACCACCAACAAGGGCGCTGTGGGCATCCGCCGCTATGCCCTGGGACGCAATTATGAGCCGGACCGTTACGGTGGAGTGACCCCCTACAAGGATCCCACCTCCATCATCGACGAGGCTGAAATTGAGGCGGCGCTGGCCAAAAAGAAGAAGAAAAACCAGCCTGCGGAGGAGGAGCCTCAGGTGGAGGAAACCGCCGCTCTGCAGGAAGCGGAATCTGTCAATGAGGAGACCGTTGATGTTGTAGAGGAGCCTTCTCAGACCGAAGATATCGAAGAGGAATAATCACAAGAGGTGTCAATTAGATGAAAAAATGGATTGAGTCTACCGGCAAGACCGAGGAAGCTGCCATTGCAAAGGCACTGGCCGAGCTGGGACTGGAGCGGGACGATGTAGAGGTTGAAATTCTTGCCCGTGCAAAATCCGGTTTTCTTGGCATTGGCAGCCAGCCTGCCAAGGTGAAGATCACTTATGAAGCAACGGATGAGGAGCCTGATCAGAAGGCTGTGAAGCCCCAAGAGCCGGCTCCTGTTGCGGAAAAGAAAAAACAGACCCCCAAGGCAGCTCCCAAGGAAAAACCCTCTCCCGCCCCTGTAAAGAAGCCTGAAGCAAAGCATACAGATAAGCTTTCAGCCAAGCCCCAGGCACAGCCTGCCCCTGCTGCGGAGGAGGCTCCTGTGGAGGCCGGCAGCAACGAAGAGAGAATTGTCCGCTTTCTTTCCGGTCTGCTGGTTCAGATGGGCAGCAAGGCCCAGGTCAAGGTGGAGAAGGGTGAAAACGACAGCTATCAAGTGGAACTGGTTGGGGACAGCCTGGGCAGCCTGATCGGCCGCCGGGGCGAAACCCTGGACGCCATCCAACAGCTGACCAATTACTCCGTTAATCGCGGCCAGAATCACCGGATTCGCGTCCATCTGGACGCGGAGAATTACCGAGCAAAGCGGGAGGAGTCCCTCCAGCGTCTGGCCCGCAAGACCGCAGGCAAGGCTGTGAAGAATCGCAGGAATGTGACCCTGGAGCCTATGAACGCCTATGAACGCCATGTGATTCACGCGGCGCTTCAGGATTATCGAGGCGTGACTACTTACTCCATCGGTACGGAGCCGAATCGCCGTATTGTTATCGCTTATAGCCGCGAGGGCTGAGCGCAAAACAGTTTCGTAAAAACCCCCTTATGCAGAAGGATCAAGCTGCATAAGGGGGTTTTTCATTGAAATCAGGCAAACGTCTTTCAAAAGAAGGAGCGGAAATGAAATTTCACTACTTATGGGTATGGACGTCAAATTGAGCGCATTTATTTTTCTTTGGAATGGACAATATTTCTCCATTCCAAGTCCCCCCGCTGCAGGCCGAGAATGAGCATTTCGGCGGTTGCCACATTGGTGGCCATGGGGATATTGAACTGATCGCACAGCTTGGTGATATAGGTCAGGTCCTTATCCAAGGCATTGGACTGGGGATCATTAAAAAACAGGACCATATCAATCTCATTATAAGCAATCCGGGCGCCGATTTGCTGACTTCCGCCATGGGCATAGGACAGATAAAGCTGCACAGGGAGGCCTGTTTCCTTTGCGACCATCTTACCGGTGGTATTGGTAGCACAGATATTATGCTTGGACAGAATACCGCAATAGGCAATGCAAAACTGAACCATCAATTCCTTTTTCTTATCATGAGACATCAGCGCAATATTCATGGAACTCTCCTTCTTTCTGATTTTTTCGTTTGGCGTTTTAATTTAGCGCAGGCGCATCAGGGGGATGGATTCCCCTTCGAGGCGAAGTGCAATATGATGATACGCGGTGGGAGCGCCCTTGTTTGCCACCGTAATCACAGGGATGCCCCGATTTGCTGCAATGGGAACCCGCTCATCCTCTGGAATCAGGCCCAGCAGGGGAAGCCCGGTAAAGTCCATTGCGTCGTCAATGGTTGCTTTCAGGCGGCGGAGCAGCTTGGGCTTTACCCGGTTCACAACCAGATGGCAGGGAAAAACCTTTCCCTCCAGCAGGGTGGAGGTGCGCTGGGCATCCCGGAGGGAGGAGGCGTCTGAGGTGGCGGCAATGATGGCCCGATCCGCGCCGGAAATTGCCAGGCGAAAGCCCGGACCGATGCCGGCGGGCGCGTCGATGAGCACATAGTCAAACCGCTCCTTGGCGGTTTGGATCAGTTCCCTCATGGCGTCGTTGGAAATTGCTTCCGCCGCGGTGAACACCGGGGCCGTCAGAAGGAACAGGTTTTTGATTTTCTCATGCTCCACGGCGGCGTCAGAAAGAGAACAGCGGCCCTCCATCACATCGGTAAAGTCCATCAGGACCTGATCGCTCATGCCAAGGGTCAGGTCCAGGTTGCGAAGGCCCACGTCGCCATCAATGCAGAGTACCCGGCGGCCCATGGCGGCCAGACAGCTGCCAACGCCCCCGGTGATGGAGGTCTTTCCCGTTCCGCCTTTTCCTGATGTAATGACAATCGCTGTTCCCATGGCTCCTCCTTATAGATATTTGCATTATAGCATGAAGCTGAAAAAAACTGAACAAGAAATTTGGTGAATTTTGAAAAAAGATTGAGTTATTTTATTTTATTGGCGGTTTGAGGAGATACCAAAATAGTAAAAATATTAATGGTTATAGGGGAGCCTTCTGAATTTTGGCAAATCTCCGTGGAAAGCCCTTTAAGGTGGGCTTTACCTTTTCAATCACCACAATCCGGTGGGTTACATCGGTGCCGGGGATGGTGTAGTCCACCCAGGGCTTCACCTGTCCACCCAGCATGCGAATTCCATGGCCGGCGGCGGACAGTTCCTCCCGGCAGTCCACAGACTTCATAGCCAGGAAAAGGCCGCCCACTTTGACAAAGGGGATGCACAGCTCACAGAGCATGCGCAGGTCAGCCACCGCCCGGGAGGTGACAATGTCATACTGCTCCCGGTACTCCGGCTTGACCCCGTATTCCTCCGCCCGGCCGTGGATACATTCCACATCAGGGACGCCCAGCACACCGGAAATCTCCCGAAGCCAGTTCACCCGCTTGCCCAGGGAGTCCAAAAGGGTCAGCTGAATGGAAGGCTCATGGATCTTCAGCACCATACCGGGAAAACCGGCGCCGGTGCCCACGTCCATAACCCTTTTGCCGGCCATGGGGAAATGAGCCAGCAGGGCGGAGGAGTCCAGATAGTGGAGTCGGGCAGCCTGTTCCGGATCGGTGATGGCGGTCAGGTTCATGGCCCTGTTCTTTTCCAGCAGCAGGGTTTCATAGGTTTCCAACACCGGGGCCTTCTCCGGGGAGAGACCCAGTTGAATCAGGCCCTGGGCCAGCAGGGCTTCCAGTTCAGACATGGGAATTTCACCTTCCGTCATCGAAAAATCATAACAGCGCAATCACCTGCGTGACGCCCCAGATCAGGCAAAAGAGGCAGAGAATGCCGGACAGGGCTGACCAGATGAGGGGGCCAATCTTGTCAGCGACGCATTCCATCTTCTTGGCTTGAATGGCTTTCACAATGGAAAAGCCTCCCAGGGCGGGGAAGAGCATAATGCCGGCAATGCCGGTAAGAAAGGTCCAGGTTGCCATAAAATAGGTGACAAGCAGCACGATAATAACCATATAGACAATGCCAACCCAGGCCCAGACCCGCTTATAGATGGAAGCGGGGACGTAGGAAGCTTCCTCCGTCCCCGGTTTATTTGTGTCGTTGGGGCGAATTTCGTCGCTCATTTTTGATTCTGCTCCTTCAGCAGGTCACGGATTTCCGCAAGAAGCTCTTCGGTGGTGGGCCCTTTCGGTGCTTCAGGGGCGGGCTGTTCTGCATCCTTTTCCTTCTTGACCTTTTCCGTGAACCGGTTGACAATCCTGACAATCCAGAACACCGCAAGGGCGGTAATCAGGAAGGTGATAATGGCGTTGATCACCGCGCCGATGCCGAAGCCGCCGGGTGCCCACTCAGCAAAGGTGCTGCTGGGCAGCAGCAGACCGATAATGGGGGTCAGCAGGTTTTCAACAATGGAGGTGACGATAGCGGTGAAGGCGGAGCCTACCACCACGCCCACGGCCATGTCCAGGACATTGCCACGAAGGATAAAGGTTTTGAATTCATCAAGCCAGCTGGGTTTTTTCATCAGTATGACATCCTTTCTGTTTCTGTTTTCTTTGTTCAGGTGGAGGACAGATTGCTGAAGGCATCAGTCCTGCTTGGGAATATAGGTTTTGGCGATTTCCAGCTTTTCCTTGCCGCCCATGTAGGGACGGAGCACCTCCGGAATTACCACGGAGCCATCGGCCTGCAGGTTGTTCTCCAGGAAGGCGATCAGCATACGGGGAGGCGCCACACAGGTGTTGTTCAGGGTGTGGGCCAGGACGTTGTTGGTCTTAGTCTTTTTGTTGCCCTTCTTGTCGGTGAATTCCACCGTCTCGGTGTAGCGGATTCCCAAGCGGCGGGCCTGGGCGTCTCCTAGATTGGAGCAGGAGCAGACCTCGAAATACTTCTGCTGGCGGGGGGACCAGGCTTCGATATCACAGCTCTTCACCTTCAGGTCAGCCAGGTCGCCGGAGCAGCATTCCAGCTGACGGACGGGGATGTCCAGGGAGCGGAACAGATCCACAGAGTTGCGCCAAAGCTTCTCATACCAATCCATGGAGTCCTCCGGCTTGCAGATGACGATCATCTCCTGCTTCTCAAACTGATGGATGCGGTAGACGCCCCGCTCC
>CAZVVH010000046.1:0-12626 GCA_964630475.1 uncultured Oscillospiraceae bacterium
AGTACCGGGACAAGATCACCGCAATGCTGCCGGACATCGAGGCGGCGCTGACCGCACCTCTCACCGAAGCGGAACGGAACCCGGTCAGCCCCGAGGACTACTCCGGCAAGACCTTTACCGGCACTCTGGACGAGCTGAACAATCTTTTCTATGCCCATGGCTTCACCAACGGCACCCCCATCGTCCCCCCCACCGAGGAGGCCGTCGCGGAGATGTGCCGAGGCACCGACCTGCCCCGCGATCATGTGGTGGCCACCCTGGCTCCTTTGAACGGCAAAGCCACTGTAGAAAAAATCGCCATCAACGGTGTCATGGCCGGCTGCACTCCCACCATGATGCCGATTCTGATCGCCATTGCGGAAGGCATGGGCGACCATGATATCATCAAGCTGGAGGGCTGGACCTGCTCCAATGCGGGCTGGCTGCCCACCATCGTCATCAGCGGCCCCATCCGCAACGCCATCGGCATCAATTGCGGCCGCAACCTGCTGTCCGCCTACACCAAGCCGCAGGCCTGCATTGCCCGGGCCATGGCCTATATGATTATGAACATTTCCGGCGTCCGCATGCAGCAGGAGGACATGAGCGGCCCCGGCAGCGACTCCCGCTTTGGCCTATGCATCGCAGAGGACGAGGAGAATATCCCCGAGGGCTGGAAATCCTTGCCCACTGACTTCGGCATGGAAAACGGCGAAAATGCCGTCACGCTGTTCTGGCCCAGCGAGCATTCCCAAATTCCCACCTTTACCGTCAGCGCGGTATTGGAAAAGCTGTGCAGCCTGTGGCACGGCGGCTTTGACGTAGGCGCCATGGTCATTCTGCCCCCCGAAACCGCAAAGCTGATGGCAGACGCCGGCTACTCCAAGGGGGATATTCTAACCTATATGAAGGAATACAACCGCCGCCCCTCCAGCGAGATCCCTCGTGCCGCCATTGGCAACAACCACCCTCGCAAGGGATTGGTATTCCCCGCTCCCGGCCTGGTTCACTCCGCTCCCCTATTCTGGAACATGGATCACAGCTTCGTCATGGTGGGCGGCCGCGACTGGGGCATGTGCTACCTGGGCGGCGGCGACCATGGCGGCCCCATCTGCAAGAAGGCCGTCCTCCCCAAGGACTGGAACACCCTGTGCGCCCAGTATCCTGGTAAGATGCCCCAGTATTTGGATTACTGATACACCAAGGCTCAAATTATTCTTTTCCCGGAGACATCAATATGAACAACAAATATCCCCTCCTGACCAGCCCTATCAAGCTTGGTAATGTGACCTTCCGTCACAGAATGTTCTCTGCCCCCATGGGGGCCACGGATATCACCGCCGACTGCTGCCTCGGGCCCCGTTCCGTAGGCTTTTACGAGCTTCGCGCCAAGGGCGGCGCCGCCGCTGTCACGGTCAGCGAACTGGTGGTCCACCCCAAAACGGACGGCTCCCACATGCTGCACCTGAATTTACAGACTGTGGGCAGTCTGGCCTCCCATACCTACACCGCTGACGCCATCCGCCGGCACGGCGCTGTTCCCTCCATCGAGTTTTCCCACTCCGGCCAGTATGCCGGAACCTATCTGGCGGACAAGGAGAAGAAGCGCGGGCTTTGTCAGTATGGCCCCAGTGATTGTGTTCGCCCGGACGGCATCCCGGTCAAGGGCCTGACCAAGGACCAGATCGACGACATTGTCAAGACCTACGGAGAAACCGCCGCCTTGGCCAAGCGGGCAGGCTACGAGATGATTATGGTTCACTGCGGCCACAGCTGGCTTATCAACCAGTTTCTCTCCCCCTGGTTCAACAAGCGCACCGATGAGTACGGCGGCTGCCTGGAAAATCGCGTCCGCTTTGCCCGGGAAATTCTCACCGCGGTCCGGCAGGCGGTAGGCCCCGGCTTCCCCATTGAAATGCGTATGAGCGGAAGCGAGCTGTTCCAGGGCGGCTATGATTTGGAGGAAGGCTGCAAAATCGCCCATGCCCTGGAGGATCTGGTTGACCTGATTCATGTTTCCGCCGGCTCCTATCAGTTCGGATTCTTCAACACCCATCCCTCCATGTTCGCGGAGCATGGCGTCAATGTCCACCTGGCGGCTGAGATCAAAAAGCACGTCTCCAAGCCTGTAGCCACCATCGGCGCCATCAATGACCCCGCCATGATGGAGGAGATCCTGGCAAGCGGCAAGGCGGACGTGATCTACATGGCCCGGGAGCTGTTGGCTGATCCCTTCCTGCCCAACAAGGTGGTGGCCGGGCAGGATGAAACCATCGTCAAGTGCCTACGCTGCTTCACCTGTATGGCAGAGCGGCCCACCACTCAGACCCGACGCTGCGCTGTCAACCCGCTTATCGGCAGGGAAATCGACGGCATGGAGATAACACCTGTCCTGCGGCCCAAAAAGGTGCTGATCGCCGGCGCCGGCCCGGCGGGCCTGAAGGCCGCCGTCACCGCGGCCCAACGTGGTCACAGGGTCATTCTCTGCGAAAAAACCGATGCGGTGGGCGGCATTCTAAAATCCGAACAGGCAATTCCCTTTAAGCAAGAGATGTACCAGTTGGGACTGACCCTGGAAAAACAGGCCATCGCCCAGGGGGTAGAGCTTCGCCTGAACACCATCGTCACCCCGGAATATGTGGAGGCGGAAGCCCCTGATGCTGTCATTCTGGCCGTTGGCTCTAATCCGATTGTTCCACCTCTGCCTGGTATCAATGGCAATCATGTGGTGGTGGTCAACGACTACTATCTAAACAAGGAAAAGGTGGGCAAGAGGGTGGTTGTCCTGGGCGGCGGTCTGGCCGGCTGTGAATGCGCCGTCCATCTGAATCAGGAGGGCAAGACGGTCCATCTGGTGGAGATGCGGGACACGTTGGCTCCTGACTGCAATATTCGCCACCGCCCCATTCTGATGCAGCAGATTGACAAGGGCGTTCAGGTCCATCTGAACACCGCCGGGCTTCAAGTCACCGAAGAGGGCCTGATCGTGAGAACGCCCAACGGCCAGGAAGCCCTGATCCCCGCCGACACCATTATCTGCGCCGTGGGTCAGCGGGCAAACCGGGCCGACGTGGACGCCCTGCGGCTCAGTGCGCCCTTTGTCCGGGAAGTGGGCGACTGTATCCGTCCTGCCAATATCACCAAGGCAGTGTATGAGGGCTATCACGCCGCTTTGGATATCTGATCCTTACACTCAATATAATGTATACCGGCGGGGCTTCGGTGATTGAACTTCGAAGCCCCGCCGGTTTTATCATTTTTATAGATCTGCCTTACGGATATCCATGCACAGCATACGGGTTTCTCAACGAAACCATTTCATGGAGAAACAGGATTACAGCACATACTCCGCCGCTTTAATCACGCAGGCAGCGTCCTGGGCGGGATCCGGTTTCACGTCCTTTGTTCCGCCGATCTGAGCCACGGCCTGGCTGACGGCGGTGACTGCGGCCTCCTGCTCCGGAGTACACTGCACCAGCGCGCATTCGCAGACGGACAGCCGCTCCAAAATCAGTTCTTCGTCCACATCTGCGTCCAGATTCACAAGGGCGCAGTTTTGGATGCCGATGCCCTCCGGTTCCTGCTCCAGCATCCACTTGGACACACGGACGCAGGGCAGATCCCGCAGGGTTTTCCCCCGCGCCCGGAACACCTGAACATCTCCTTCGATCTCCTGGGCTGTTTCCAACAGCTGGTCTCTTTGCTCCTCTTCCACCAGGACATCACCCCGGACATGCAGATATTCCAACTGCTCCAGGGCCTGGACGCTGCCCCGATCTACGGTCAGATCACCGATGATATACAGCTTGCGGCCATAATGCTTCACCGTCCCGCTGTCCAGGGTCACATCATCCCGGATGACAGCGGTCCCGTCCGGGACAATGACAATCTCCGTCTTTTCGTCCAGAAGGCCGATAAGGCCCTCCACCTTGGATTCCGCCAGGATGGCCTCCTTGCTGGCGAACCGGGCGCCCTTGGCTTCCAGAACCGCCGGATCTAACTGGGGATCCACCATAATCAGCCGCCTGGCTGCCCAGTATAGCACCGCCTTGGCCCGCAGGGCAAAAAGCCGGTCAATCACCGTCTCGCCCTTGAGCACCACCGCCCCATCGGGATAGCAGACGGTGGAGCCATTCACCGTCAGCATCCCCAGAACGCCGCTGAGACTCTCAGGATAGGTGACGGAGCCGTTCACCATAATGCCCGCATACCGCTCCAGCACCTGCTGCGTGTCCGGCCCGATCTCCAGGGAGCCGTTGACAATGAGACCCCGCTTGCCCACCGGCACATCGGTGCTCCTGATCTGAGCGGAGCCGTTCACCGTGCTGACCTGCACGTCTCCCTCCAGGTTCAGCACCTTGGCGCATTTCACAGCCACCGAATGCTGGGCCAGGAGGGCCTGGGAGCCGCTGTTGGACAGCAGAAGAGCGGCTTTAATGGTCAGCTCTCCGTAGGCCGCCAGGGTTTCTTCGGATATGTTCCGTGCGTCGCAGACGCTGGCCTTGATGATGGTTTTCTTTCCCATGATTCATACCTCCAATAAAATGATTTGGCAATGGATTTTGTCATTTAATCCTCCCTCAGGGTCTTTTTTAAATAGGCCCTGCTCCGGGACAGCCTGGCCCGGATGGTACCGGCGGGGATGTGAAAAATCTGGGCCAGCTCCGTGGCATTGTAGCCCTCCAAGTACCGCATATGGAACAGCACCCGGTCCTGCTCACTGAGCTTTGCCAGCAGCAGCCCGTTCTCTGTCTGCCCATAGCCCTCCTCCAGGGCGGCGGCCTCCTCTTGGAGCGTCTCCGCATAGGCTGTTTCCCGGGCCGCCCGGCGGTACTGGTCGCACAAAAGATTTTTCAGGGTGCGAAACAGCCAGGCCCGGCACTGATTGGAACCCAAATCTTCCAGGGTATCCGCATTCTGCAAGGCTCTCAGGAACACCTCCTGGGTCAGGTCCTCGGCCCACTCCTGACTGCGGCATGCGCCCACGGCATAGCGCAGAAGCTCCAGATAATGGGTCTCGTACAGCTCCTCCCACATACGGCTTTCCCCCTTCCTGATTAAGATAACGAATGAGCATTGAGAAGTGTTGCAATGATCTTATCACTTTTTTCAGCGGGATTGGAAGCGGAATTGAAGGCACACGGACATAGAACCCCTGCCGTTCTGTGTCATTAATCTGTCCGTCCAAAAAAACGAACTAATCTTCATTCTGACTCTCCGGTCATGCTATAATATTAACAGTCTTTCGGGACGCTTTACACAAAACCGGAAAGGATTTGATCGACTTGACTTACAGGGAGCAATATCAGGCCAAGCTGGGCACCATTGAGGATGAGCTGTCCATGATCCGGAGCGGCGACGTGATCTGCACCAGCGGTCAGGTCTGTGAGCCAATCGGCTTTTATGAAAACCTTCACAGAATCGCCCCTCAGCTGGATCACATCGAGCTGCTGAAGGGCAGGGGACCGGAGGTTCCCTACCCCTTTATGACCATGCCGGAGCTGCAGGGCAAGGTGGACATCATCTGCCACCTGTACGGCACTGTGATGAGAAAGACCCACCAGCTGGGGCTTTCCTCCCATCTGCCCTCCAACCTCCACGACATGATGCAGCGCAGGATGGACTACAAGCCGGTGATCAACAAGTTCATCGCCATGGCCACCCCCATGGATGAGAACGGTACCTTTACAGTCTCCGGCTGCGGCATGTGGGAGGAGTGCGCCTATCAGCATTCGGAGCAGGTGATTCTGGAGGTCAACCCCAAGCTGCCCAAGTTCCCCGGATGCCTGACCATCCCCATTGACAAGGTGAACCTGATCGTGGAGGAGGATTATCCCATTCCCACCTACGACGTGCGCAGCACCCCTACCGAGATGGACAAGGTCATCGGCGGTTACGTCGCGGACTTTGTCCACGACGGGGACTGCATCCAGCTGGGCCTGGGCAGTATGCCGGATGCTGTTGGCAATGCTTTCTTTCAAAAGAAGGAGCTGGGCCTCCACACCGAGCTGTTTACCCCCGTCATAGGCGACCTGATCCAGGCAGGAATCATCACAGGCGAGCACAAGAACATCGACAGGGGCAAGCATGTAGGCACCTTCATCATGGGCGACCAGAGGTTCTACGATATCATGTCCACCGTCCCCAACGTACTCTTCCGTCAGGCCTCTTACACCAACGACCCCTTTGTGATCGCCCAGATTGACAACTTTGTGTCCATCAACACGGCCATGGAGATCGACCTGACCGGTCAGATCTGCTCCGAAACCATCGGCCCCAAGCAGTTCTCTGGCACCGGCGGTGCCTTTGATTTCGCCTACGGTGCCCAGCACTCCAAGGGTGGGCGGGGCATCATTGCCATGGCCTCCACCGCCAAGGGCGGCAGCATCTCCAAGATTAAGTCCATGCTGACCCCCGGTTCCGTAGTTTCCATTACCCGGAACGTGGCGGATATCATCGTCACCGAGTACGGCGTGGCCTATATGCGGGGCCGTTCTGTCCGGGAGCGGGCCTTGCAGCTGATTCAAATCGCCCACCCCAACTTCCGGGCGCAGCTGACCAGGGAAGCCAGGGAGTGCGGCTACATTTAATAAAGCAGAGGCTGCCGAAGGAGTTTCGGCAGCCTCTGTCACTTTTCGATTCTATCATTCGGGAATTGAGCGGCGGGAAAACAACCCCCTTGCGCAGGGGCGGCCAGGGTCAAAATGATATCATTTCATCCTGGAAAGCTCTCTCAGCACCCGTTCCATCAAGGAGATCCGCTTGAAGGGGGTCATCAGGTACCAGCCTGCGGTGTAGGGCAGCATCCGCTTGGCACTCTCCACCGAGATTTCCACCGCCAGCTCCTCGGCAGCCTCCCGGCCCAGCCCTTCATAGCGGTCGATGATCTCCTGGGAAACCTCCACGCCGGACACCTCGCTGTTCATAAACATGGCGTTCCGCTGGCTGACCAGAGGGTAAATGCCTCCCAGTATGGGAGAGTTCAGGGTCTCGTGGGCCAGCTTCAGGTTTTCATAGGCCCGACCGGTGAACACCGGCTGGGAGAGGAACCCGGTGACGCCTCCCGCCTCCTTCCGCTGGGCCTTCCGCAGCTCCGCGGGAAAGTTCACCGCGTTTACGTTCAGAGCGCCATAGATGCGGAAAGGGGCCACCGTCCCCGCCTCCCCCAGGCTTCGGATATAGGAGGCCAGCACCGCCGAATTGAAGGAAAACACGCCCTTAATCTGTTCCCGCTCGGAGGTGGGAATGGGATCCCCCGTGACCAGCAGCACATTATGTACATCCTCGATGGACAGGCCCAGCAGCAGCGCCCGGGTGGCGTTGATGTTCCGGTCCCGACAGGTCATATGGGGGATGGGGTCCAGCCCCAGCTCCCGGTGAAGCTTGGCCGCCAGCATGGAGCTGTCCGCCCGGGCACGGGCAATGGGGCAGTCCGCAATGGTGATGGCGTCCGCCCCGGCATCCCGGAGGCGTCTGGCTCCTTCCAAAAAGAAGTCGATGTTGTCGTCCGCAGGGGGATCCAGCTCCAGCGCAATGACCCGCTGACCCGCGTCCAGCTTTTCGGAGAGCCGGTTGGTCACCTGGGGCCGGGCCTTTTTCGCCGCCCCCGCTTCTTCCTCCCCCGCCAATTCCACGGCGCTTCCCAGGGCCTGGGCGGTCTTGCGGATAAACTCCGGGGTGGTGCCGCAGCAGCCCCCCAGGATGCGCACCCCCAGGGCTTGCAGCTCCGCCATCCGGGCGGCGAAGTAGTCCGGTTTGCCGCCGTAGATGGCCTGCCCCCGCACCAGGGTGGGGTACCCGGCGTTGGGCATCACCGACAGTAGCGCCGGCCGGTGCTCCATGCGGCCCACCAGCTTTTGCAGGTGTCCGGGACCGGAGACGCAGTTCAGACCCACCGCGTCAATGTCCGGGCAGTCCTCCGCCCGCCGCAGCAGCTTGCCCGCCTCATGTCCGCTGGTGGTAACCCCCTCCGCCAGCACGCCGAAGGATACCAGCACGAAGGCCTCCGGCGCCCGTTGCTTGATCCTCCTTGCCAGCCCGGGCTGGACAGACCACTCGGTAAAGGTCTCAAAGAGAAAGTGGGTGGCGCCCAGCTCCAAAAACACATCCACAATGCGGTCGTATTCCCCCTCATCCGGGGTCAGGCCGGGCAGGGGGCCGATGTCCGCAAAGACAAAGGCCTCCGTCCTCTCCGCCGCCTGCCGGGCCAGCTTCCAGGCGGCCCGGATGGTCTCCTCCACCCGGTCAAAGCCGCAGCCCATGGCCGCCGTGGAGGCGGCGAAGGTGTTGGTCTTAATGGCCCCGGCGCCCGCCGCCAGGTAGTCTTTGTGAATGGCCAGCACCCGCTCGGGATGGGTCAGATTGGCCTCCTCGCAGCGGCTTCCATCGGGATAGCGCTCCCGATAATAGACCCCCATGCTTCCGTCAAAGAGCAGGGTATTGCTTTTTAAATAATCACGGATTTCCATTATCCCAGCACCTTCTTTGCAATATCCACGGATTCCTTGGCGTCCTTGGCGTAGAAATCCGCGCCAATCTCCCTGGCGTAATCCGGGGTCAGCACCGCGCCGCCCACCCAGATCTTACAGGGGTGGCCGCTGTCCCGGAGGGCGCGGATGGTGTCTGCCATGCTGACCAGCGTGGTGGTCATCAGGGCAGACAGGCCGATCAGACGGATATCCTGTTCTATCGCCGTCCGCACCACCCGCTCCGGCGGCACATCCCGGCCTAAATCCACCACCGTGTAGCCGTAATTCTCCAAAATCGTCTTGACGATATTCTTTCCGATATCATGAATGTCCCCCTTGACCGTGGCCACCAGGATCTTCCCCTTGGACACTGAGGGCGCGCCCCGCTTGGCAATGGCGGTCTTGATGACCTCAAAAGCCTCCGTAGCCGCCCCTGCGGAGTTGATTAACTGGGGCAGGAACAGCTCTCCCCGCTCAAACCGCAGGCCCACATAGTCCAGCGCGGGAATCAGGAGGGTATTGACCACCTGGATCTCCTCCATCCCCCCTGCCAAAAGCTCCTGGGTCAGACGGTGGCACTCCTCCTTCAGGCCCTTTGCCACCGCCCGCACCAAGGGATGCTGGTCCTCAGTTCCGCCGGCGGAGGCCGCCGCCGGGGCCACAGCCGTCACGGTGACGGCGGGCTTTTTGGCGCAGGCTTCAATATAGGCCTCCGCGTTTTTGTCCCGGTTGTAGAGCACGTTGAACACCCGGATGGCGTCCATAATACTCTCCGAATTGGGGTTGACAATGGGCAGATCTAACCCGTGGGCCATGGCCAGGGTCAGGAACCCGGAGGTAATCAGCTCCCGATGGGGCAGGCCAAAGGAGATATTGGAGACCCCCAGGACACAGTGCAGCCCCAGGCGATCCCGCACCATGGACATGGCCTTCAGGGTCTCCACCGCCTTGTCTTGCTCTGCGGACACCGTCAAAGTCAGGCAGTCAATATAGACATCCTCTTTGGCAATCCCATAGGACAGGGCCGCCTGCAAAATCCGCTCCGCAATGGCAAAGCGCTCTTCTGCCGTAGGCGGAATCCCGTTCTCATCCATGGCCAGGCCGATCACCGCCGCGCCGTATTTTTTGGCCAGGGGCAGAATGGTCCGCAGCTTTTCCTCCTCCCCATTGACGGAATTGATGATGGCCTTGCCATTCACCACCCGCAATCCCGCCTCCAAGGCGGCGGTATTGGAGGAGTCGATCTGCAGGGGCAGATCGGTGACCGCCTGGATGGCCCGCACCACCTTGACCATCATCTCCGCCTCGTCGATGCCGGGAACCCCCACGTTCACATCCAGGATATTGGCTCCTGCGTCCGCCTGCTCCACCGCCTGGCGGACAATATAGTCCATGTCCTCCTCCAGCAGGGCCTGCTTAAAGCGCTTCTTTCCGGTGGGGTTGATGCGCTCGCCAATGATGCGGACGCCGTCGATCTCCACCACACAGGTGGGGGTACAGACCACAGAGCGCTTTCCCATTTCATGGGAGGCGGCGGCCTGGCCGCTGGTCTGCGCCACGATCTCCCGGATGTAATCCGGCTCTGTGCCGCAGCACCCTCCCAGGTAGGAGACGCCTGCCTCCACAAAGGGCAGCATGGACGCGCCGAATTCCTCCGCGTTGATGTTATAGGTTCCAGTGGCCGGGTCGGGCAGCCCAGCGTTGGCTTTCACGATGACCGGCTTGCTGGTCAGGCCACACAGCTCCCGGGCAAAGGGGAGAATCTCCGCCGGCCCCAGAGAGCAATTGATGCCCATGGCATCCACGTCCAGGCCGTTCAGCACCGCCGCCATGGCGGACACGGAACAGCCGGTGAAGGTTCTGCCCCCCTGTTCGAAGGTCATGGTGACAAACACGGGGAGGGTTGTATTCTCCTTGGCCGCCAGCACCGCCGCCTTCACCTCATACAGGTCGGTCATGGTCTCAAAAACCACCAGGTCGGCCCCTGCTGCCTGGCCCGCCGTCACCATTTCCCGGAAAATATCATAGGCCTCCTCAAAGGACAGGGAGCCGTAAGGCTCCAGCAGCTGCCCGATGGGGCCGATGGACAGAGCCACCCGGGCGGAGGTTCCCTCCGCCGCCCGTCTGGCGCAGTCCACGCCTGCGGCAATCAGTGCTTCCACAGTGTATCCGCTGTCCCGGACCTTATACCGGTTTCCGCCAAAGGTGTTTGTATAGATGATCTGGCTGCCCGCCTGGATATAGGCCCGATGAATTCCGGTGACTGTTTCCGGTTCCGTCAGGTTCAGAACCTCCGGGCACCGGCCGGGCTGCAGGCCGCTCTTTTGCAGCATGGTACCCATGGCGCCGTCTAAGTATTTGAGTTTATATTCTGCCACAGGATTTTCCCGCCTTTCTGTAAGTGCAACGGTCAAACATAGAGCAATAGGCGCAGCCACGGAACCGCTTTGTCTGGGGCCTGTCCGCCAGTCCGATGACAGCAGTGACAGACTTTCTGGGGACCATAATGCAGGTATCGGTCAGGGTCAGCCCGATCTGTCGGGGGGTGTCCAAAATCGCTGTAATCCGGTACTGCAGCTCCAAGGGAAGGTCTCCGTACCCTGGGCTGAACCGGTCCGTGAAAAAAAAGTCCGGAAAGGCAGCGTGAAGCGCCTCCTCCGCCCGGTCGCAGACCGCCTCAATGGCCGCCGAGCCGCAGCAGTCCAGCAGGATGGCCCGGGACAGGTCGCGGGCCTGGGCGCTGTTGATCAGCCACTCCGATTCCGCCCCCAGGGTGGCCGCCAGGAGGATGCAGCTGTCACAGTCCTCCAGCAGGGCGGCTCCGTCCTTTCCGGGCAGGGTCAGCCCCGGCTCAGGCAGGGAAAGCGCCGCTCCCCGCTGAATGCGAAAGCGTCTCCAGGTGTACTTCGGACGGATGGTGCGGAGGGTGTCCTCCATGGCGATGTCAATCATGGCGTCAATATCCGCAGGGATTTCACTGCCCCGCCAGCTCAGATACTGGAGTACTTCCCTTCGGTTAAAGCCTTCGATCCGGATATCCATGCCGCACCCCTCCTTTCTGCAAAGGTCATAGATATTGTATTTTACCACATATTTTAACAAAATGGTATAGGGGGAAAGATTTTTCCTTTACGGCGGAGTACGGCCCTTCCGCCGTAAAGGAAAAGGCTGCCGAAAGCATCGTTTCGACAGCCTTTTATCCTTATTCCTCGGCGAACTGATCCTTGCCCGCACCGCACAGCGGGCACTCAAAATCCTCAGGCAGATCGCTGAACTTGGTGCCGGGCTCGATTCCCAGATCGGGATCGCCCAGTTCCTCGTCATAAACCCAGCCGCATACCTCACAGACATATTTCATCACAGGCACCTCCTTTCCATTCTGATCCTATTATTTGATTAAAAGCTTGGATTTCAATCAAATAATCAGCATTCTTTCAATGGTTATTTTCTTCCGCAAATATCAGGGATAGTGTATTTTACCACACATTTCAGCGGAATGGTATAGGGTACTGAATTTTTCAATGAATTCCCGGGGAGCTGTAAAAAAGCTCATTCAGGCTGTAGAAAAGGGCACTTTTGAAAATTTCGTCTGCAAGAGCCTTGCAGAAATTAGAACGAATCCAAGGACATGTGCCTTGGATTCGTTCATTCAAGAAAATGCTTGCATTTTTGAGAGAGCTTGTCGAATCTTTCGACAAGCTCAAGCAGGCCCTTTCGAGCCTGCCTGGGGTGATAGAATCCGATTGTAACGGCCGCTTACCAATGCCAGTCGGTGTCGTCCTCGTCGCGGAAGCGCTCGGGGTCCGAATCCTTGTAGGGCAACGGGGGCACCGGAATCAGGTTATGGGCGTCGCACTCTGCCGTCTCGGTGGAGAGGGCCAGATAGGGCTTCTTGGTCTTGCGGTGGGGCTGGCAGTCCTCCTGGGCGTCGGTGGAGTCCTTCAGCTCCTGGGGAGCGTTTCCAATGACATCATAGCAAGGCTCCTCCACCCAGCCCTTGCCTTCGAAGGGGGTATTCAGGATCTGGTGCATCTCCTGGCGCCAAATCCGCCACTCACCGTCCTCCTTGACAAAGACAAAGTGATAGCGATTGAAGGCCCACAGTGCCTTCAGGCTGCCGTCGGGGTTCCAGCCGGTCTCGCAGCCGTGGGAGGAAAACATGCAGTCCGCAGTCTGTCC
>CAZVVH010000047.1:0-12588 GCA_964630475.1 uncultured Oscillospiraceae bacterium
CCGTCGCGTTTGCCGAAGCATAATACACCGGGCTGCCGACCACAAGCCCATCCGCGTTCTCAAACAGAGGTGCCGCCTCGTTGACGATATCATCAAACACGCATTTTCCCGTCTTTGCGCAGGAGTCGCAGGCAATGCAGCCCCGAATGTTTTTATTGCCAATGTGGAGGACCTTCGTTTCGATTTCCTCGGTGTCAAAGATTTTCTTCATTTCGCCCAGAGCAATACCGGTGTTACCGTTTGCGTGTGGACTGCCATTGAGAATCAATACCTTCATTTCTATGTTCCGTCCTTTTTCAAGCATTGTTGCTGTTAAGCCTCTTCCCGCACAACATTGGCAAGAGTGCGGTTCATAAATACGATCCGTAGTTACCATCGGCCTGACACGCTATCCTCTTACAAACCCGCCGGAGAATTCTGCGTTAATTTCTGATATTTCCTTTTCACCGCCGCAATAACTCAGTGCGCGTCTGACAATTTCTTCGCGCTCTTCACGGATTGTATCCTTGATGCGGTTCATTTTTCTTCCAAAAGGAAAGTTTGTTTTTTTAAACAGCCCGCCGTGGGAAACCACGGCGGGTATTCAATCGAAAAACATGATTTTATTCTGGGGCGCCGTCCTCCTCAGGGGCGGATTTATTCTGGTTTCTTGCCCTCTTTTCGCCGTAGCCATAACCATATTTCCGGCTTCCATAGCCGCCATAGCCATAGCCATAACCGTAGCCATAGCCGTACCCATAGCCACGGCTGGCGATTCCATTCCTTGCGCCGTTAATGAGATAGCCCAGCAGGGGAACCCCGGTCTCAGCCAGGAGCTCAATAGCCTGGAGGATGCGGTCAATGCGCATATAATCCTGCCGCACCACGAAAACAGCGCCGTCCACACAGCGGGCAAACCGGGATGCATCAGACATCATGCCGCAGGGCGGCGTGTCCACGATTACGTAGTCACACTGGGACTCCAGATATTGGATCATCTGACGGATCCGGTCCTGCTTCAGCTCTCCCCGCTCGGGCATCTCGGATTTTTTCCCGGGCAGCACCAGCAGGCTCATGTCCTTATAGCGCTGAAAATACTTGGAGCGGATCTTGCCGTCATTCAGCACATCCGCGACCCCGAACTCGCTCTTAGGCAGGCCCATGACTGCCGCCACAGAGGGGTTTCTCAGATCGCCGTCCACCAGGATGACCCGCTTTTTCTTCTTGGCCAGCGCAATGGCCAGGTTCACCGCAACGGAGGATTTGCCCTCCCCCTCTGCCGCGCTGGTGACGAGAAAGCTCTTGGTCCCCTCCTTCTCCGCATTCTGAAGGATGCGGTTCCGGATGACGCGAATGCTTTCACCCAGCATATTTCCGTTCTTTCCATCCAGCAAAATCTGGGTCTCACTCCGATTGCTCCGGGATTTCCCCCTGATTTCCGGTACGCTGCCCAGATAGGGGATGCTGAGCCGGGCTTTCAGGTCCTTCTCCCTGCGCACCGTGTTCCGGGTCAGGGCATAGGCAAGCAAAATCACCAGGCAGATGATAACCGCCCGCTGGAAGCCCAGTTTGGCGCCGCTCATGGGGTTGGGTTCATTGACCGGCTCCTCCGGAACACCGCTGCTATCCATGGGAGTCAGCTCGGTATCACCGATAATGTATTCCGCCACAACCGGGTAATTCTTAATCACGGACTGGAGCACATCGTAGGCCAGCTGGGCGTCAGAGGAAGTGACCCGGATGGTGAAGAGGGGGGAGCCTTCCATGGCCTCCGCCGACACGGAGGCCGGGATGCTGGCATAGCCCAGATCATTGGCCACCACCTGATTCAGCGCGCTGCTGGTCAGAATATAGGGGAAGGTCTTGCTCATCTGCTCTGCTGTGGATGCATTATAATAATTATCACTGTATCCATAGGCGTTTTTTGTGCTGACGACAAAGGTGGAATAGGCCTGATAGACCGGAACATACCCCCTTGCCGCCTTGACATAGAACAGTCCCGTGCTCAAGGCGATCAGAATGAGAAAGAACCACCAGAACTTTTTTAAGCCCCGCCACAGGTCGTCCAGCAGGATGGTCAGGTCAATTTTCTCTTGCTCCTCTGAAAGATTCGTTCTTTCTTTTTCCATAGTGACTTCCATAACCTCCGGAATAACCATAATAACCGGCTGAACCGCTTCTGCGCTTGATGGCGTGATTGAAGATACAGCCAAGCACCGTTCCATCAGCGCTGTTGATCGCGTCAATGGCGTCGTTGATGCTGCGGGTGAGTACGGCATCCTCCCGGATGATCAGGGCCACTGCGTCGGCCAATCTGACAATATCCTCCGTATCAGATACCAGGGCCAGCGGCGCAGTATCCAGAATGATGTAATCCACCTGCTCCCGCCACCCGTCAATGACCTCTTTCAGCCTGGGGGCGGCAAGCAGCGTGTCAATGGACTTGGGCACCGCGCTGTTCATCACCATATAGAGATTTGCGTTCTTATTATACCGCTTTCCATACGCCTCAATGGGCAGATCGCTTTTCAGCGCGCCGGGCAGATCAATGCGTTCCTCCCGGGTCGCCCGGAAGATTTTAAACTGGGAGGGCTTGCGGAAGTCCAAATCCATCAGCAGGACCCGCTTTCCCTCCTGGGCCAGGGCCAGGGCCAGATTTGCGGCCACAGTGGACTTGCCCTCATTTTCCGCCACGCTGGTAATCAGCAGCACCTTAAATTGATTGCGGTCCATATGGCTCCGAACCCGGGAGGCCACCATGCGATTGGACTCCACGAACTGGAAGCTCCGCATAGGATTTTGAATCAGCATGGAAACCGCCGTGCGCTTCCGCTTGCTGGCCAGGAGGTTCATACTCTTGCGCTCCCGGTAAATGGTGCCCAGGGACCGGGTATCCACCTTGGCGGCAAGCTGGCTCTCGTTCTTTACGGTGTCCCGTAGATAGGACATCCACACCAAATACGCCACAACCACAGCCACTGTAATCCGAAAGCTGAGGACCTGGGCGGTTCTGGTGTTCATCCCGTTGGAGGGACCGGTGGGGATGGATGGCTCCTGGATCACCTCCAGGATCACGTCTCCCATAAGATAATCCGAAACCTGGTCGTAATTCTCCATAATGGAGTTGATAATCTGATAGGCGTCCATGGGAGAGCCTGCGGTCACCCACAGCTCCACCATGTTGGTTTCTGAAATCTGCTCCACAGAGGTCTCCGCCTCAAAGGAAGGCATTCCCAGCTCCTCTGCCACCATCTTTTTCAGCACCGTGCTGTCCAGCACCTGGGTAAAGCGGGTGGCCAGCTCCTGGGCGGAGGTCAGGTTCTGGTAAATGCTGTTGTTCATGCCTTTCGTGGTCACCACAAAAATGGTTTGCGTGGTGTAAACCGGAACATAGTTGACTGTCACCCAAACCTTCGCAAACAGGCTGGCCGAAACCGCCAGCAGCAAAATCACCCACCACTGTCTGAGAACGTCCTTCACGATGCTGATCAGATCAAATTGTTTGCTCCATTCTCTATTCATCTGCCCAAACCTCTCAGTCTTCCACAACCACGATCAGGCGCACCGAACCTTCATTCCCATTGCTGGTATAACTGTATTTGATCTCATAGGTGTCCGGTGTATGCTCGTCCACTGGATTTGAGATAGAAACGTCATCGGAAGAGATTGTGTCCGCTTCCTCCCCCTGGGCGCACCGCAAAACGCCGGAGGAGGTCTTTTCAAACTTTCTGCTGCCCACATCAATTTCTGTGATGTAGTCCCAGGGATTCAGCTGCTCTCCGGTTTTGAGATAGACCAGATAGTCGGTGAGCCGGATCTGGGGGCATGCGGCCTCCTCCGCAGGGTCGTAAAGGGTCACGGTTGCCTTCAGCTTGGAAACATCTCCGCCGCTGTTGGTCACAGAATATTCCAGGGAATACTCTCCGGCATCCACCATGGAGAGATCGGTCTCTGCGGAGATCTTCACCTGCTCAGACAGGTCTCCGTCCAGCACATCATAGGCAGTCACCCCATAGAGCACCTCCTGGGAGCCTTGCGGGAACCGCAGCGGGGCAGTCATCTGAAACCGGGGGGAGACATAGTCGCTGTACACAACCTGCCGGGTCACCTTTGTGACGTTGCCTGCGGAGTCAAAGGCCGCGATGGTGGCCTCACAGATCCCCTCGGCCACAAAATCGCTGAGCCGCTCCACTATCAGGCTGTTCGTCACATCTCCGTCCCGCTGGTCCTCAGCGGTGACCCCCGCCAGCACACCATCCACGCCATCCTGAGTGGAGATGGTGACGGCGGAGTCCGCCATGTTGATCGTGGGCGGAACGGTATCCGTCACAGTCCTCTGGCGATACTGAACCCACTGGGACAGGACCACGGCGATCACAAACACGGCCACGCTAAAAATCCTCGTCTTTCTCATATCTCCCTCCAAGTCAAAAGAAGCGATTCCGCCTTTCCGGTTTTCTTCCATGGGCGGGTACGGACCAGTTTGAAATGATTCTCCGTGGATTTTCCGTGGTCAGGCGGCGCATTCTCTCCTCGCCAAACTGCTCTTCCAGATAATCCCGGGCATCTGCCATATACGTGGTTCGGGCATAAGGGCTGTGCGCGTCGCTGGCCACACAGGTCACCAAATCGTTCTCCAGCAGTTCCCTGGCGGCTTTGGCCGCATGGCGGCCAAACTTTCCAAACAGGCTGCCCTTGTTGATCTGGACATAGCAGCCCATTTTCAGCCAATTATAAACCAATTCCGGATAATCCTGCACACAATAATACCGCTCCGGGTGGGCGATCAGAGGCACTCCCTTTACCCGAAAGATTTGATCCAGGTAACCCTCAATCCGCTCCGGGGCCTCGTCAAAGGCGAACTCCACCAGATAATATCGGGAACCATTCAGGCTGATCAAATCCCCCCTGCGGATTCGTTCCCCCATATCCTCCGAAGCAAAAATCTCCATGCCCAGATACAGCTCCAGCGGAAGGTCCTCCTCCTCCAGCTCTGTTTTCAGTGACTGATACAATCCGCGGAGCGCATCGGAATAAAAGTTTTCAAAGCGTCCCAGCTGGTTGCTGTGGGGGGTTGCCACAATGGTCTGCACACCGCCCTCCAGTGCCAGTTCCGCCATGGCCATGGAGGCCTCCATGGTGGGGGAACCGTCGTCAATCCCTGGTAAAATATGCGTATGTAAATCTATCATACCGTTCCTTTCCAAAGCCCGATACAGCCCGACACGATGTTGTATAGTATGCCTCCCGCAATTGTAGAGTCCCCCTTATGTACTGGCGGCGGAAATAAGCTCCTCTTCTTCGCTCCCGTCATTGGACTTGGGGGTGTACTCGGGAACCAGCAGTCTGACCCGCTCCCGAATGTCGCCGGTCTCCTCAAAGGCGCTTTCAATCAACTGGCGGACGGAATCATGGATCCACTGCTCGTCCACACGGGGCATCTGGGTCACAAAGATGCGCTCGTTGTCCGTCTCCTTCAGATTTTCCATGCTGATCAGCAGCTCTTCGTACAGCTTCTCGCCAGGGCGCAGGCCAATGAACTCAATTTTGATATCCTTGCCAGGCTCCAGTCCGGACAGCCGGATCATGTTCTTTGCCAGATCCAGGATTTTTACCGGCTCGCCCATGTCCAGGATAAAGATTTCCCCGCCCTTGGCCAGTGCGCCGCATTGCAGCACCAGGTTCACCGCCTCCGGGATGGTCATAAAGTAGCGAATGACCTCCGGATGGGTCACGGTCACAGGGCCGCCCTCGGCGATCTGCTGCTTAAACAGCGGAACAACGCTGCCGTTGCTGCCCAGGACGTTGCCAAAGCGCACGGCGGCGAATTCGGTTTTTGAGGTTTGGGCAAAACTCTGAATAATCAGTTCACAGATCCGCTTGGAGGCGCCCATAATATTGGTGGGGCGGACCGCCTTGTCCGTGGAGATCAGCACCATCTTTTGGGCCTGATAGCGGTCCGCAGCCTGGGCCACCAGCCAGGTGCCCAGCACGTTGTTCTTGATGGCCTCGTTGGGGCTGTCCTCCATCAGGGGCACATGCTTGTGGGCCGCCGCGTGGAATACCAGATCAGGATGAAACCGCCGGAAAATATCATCCACCCGGTTCTTATTGCGGACAGAGCCGATCAGGACCTCCAAATTCAACTGCGGATACTCCTTTAACAGCTCATTGCGGATATCATAGGCGTTGTTTTCATAGAAATCAAAGATCACCAGCTGCTTCGGCTGGTGCAGGGCCACCTGGCGGCAAATTTCGCTGCCGATGGAGCCGCCGCCGCCGGTAACCAGGATGGTTTTCCCCTTCACATAGCCCATGGTGGACTCTGTGCGAAGGTCAACTGGCTCCCTGCCCAGCAGGTCGTTGATATCCACCTCGCGGAGCATGGACACGCTGACCGTCCCATTGATGATCTGATAAATGCCGGGAAGAGTCAGCACCTTGCGCCCGGTCTGCTGGCAGATATTCAGCAGCCGCTTCTTTTCATCCAGGGAAAGGGAGGGAATGGCGATAATGATCTCATTGACCCGGAAATGCTCCACCAATTCGGGGATTTGTTCACTGCTTCCTACAATAGGAATGCCGTGGAGATAAGTACCCACTTTCTTGGGGTTATCATCAACGATGCAGGCAACCTTCCGCTGGACATGCTCGCTGCGGGTAATCTCTCCAATCAGCATGTCGCCGGCCTCTCCCGCACCTACAATCATGGTACGCTGGACATCCTCGCCCCCCATCAGCGCCTTGATCTTTTTCCCCGGGATAATCCGGTAGAAGTAGCGGCTCGCCACTGTACACGCCAGTAAAATCACCAGATAGAGGAAGCCGTGGCTTCTGGGCACGGCCCAGCCCAGGAGGTGCATCCCCACACATTGCATCAGGGCAGACAGCGTCACCGCCGCAACCACATTGCGCACCTCCATAATGCTGGCAAATTGCCACAGGATGCTGTACAGTCGGAAGATCGCGAACAAAATCAATGTACAAACCACATTGATAGGGATGTATTTTATCACAGAGTCCAGGAAAACCGGATCAATCTGACTAAGATGGAAATCAAAGCGGATCCACAGGGCGCCCACCATACTGATGATAATCAGGATAATATCCAGAAAAATCAGAAGCCCGGTTTTTGTATACTGCCACTTGCTTCTTTTTACATGCTTACGCATAGTTCACCTTCTCTTGTACAAATATCACACGCAATATACGAATAGTTCTAATCTCAGGCTTTTCCATAGTATATTTTCGTGTGCTTTTTATCATATCATAATGTAACATATCCATTATATTCGCTTCCCGACGAAATATCAATCCCAATTTTAGCTAATAGCTGCACCATTTTTCATATTTATTTTCTCCACCGTTCTCTTTTGCGACCATTTTCTACAACTTTCCCCTCCCGTTCCAGACAGGCTTCTCCGGGAAAATAGGAACGTCCATTTTTATTTCAGTGGGTTTGCTTCCCTTCCCCTGCGCCGCACCACAGGATCCGAAAAAGGCAAGAAAAAGCCGGAACTGACGATAAAATCAGTCCGGCCTTCTCAAGAAAAGAGGATAAATGAAAAAGATCTTGCACTTGATGATTTTATTATAGAGACAGATTGTTACAATTCTTAGAGGGATTTTGTTACAAAAGTGTTAAATCCTGAAATATTTTTAAAAGTGTTCCCAATGAACCTTCTCCCAGGGCAAATCCTCCTCGCTATGGGCCTGCGGGTGCTCCCCGATGACCCCCAAGGACAGGATTGCTTCCAGCATATACCCCTCCGGAACGCCCAGCAGCTCCTTCACCCTGGCCTCTGTGCTCCCGCCGCCGGGGGCCTCTCTCAGCCGCCCCTGAATCCAGCAGCTGCCCAGTCCCACACTGTCCGCCATCAGGTGCATGTTCGCCATGGCAATGGAGCAATCCTCCGTCCAGACGTCCGTCTTTTCCGGGTCGGCCAGCACCACAATGGCGCAGCCCGTCTTTGCCAGCATCTGCGCCCCCGCCGTTCTGCAGCGGGACAGCTGGTCCAGCACCTCCCGGTCCCGAACCACCACAAACTCCCAGGGCCTCCGGTTCCGCCCAGAGGCGGAGGCCAGCCCCGCCTTCAGCACCAGCTCCAGCTTCTCCTCCGGAACAGGCTCCTCCAGGTAGGTTCTCACACTTCTCCGATTCAGCATCACTTGCAGCAAATTCATGGTTCTTCCTCCTTTTCGGCGTTCCTCATCAGAAGCGCAGGGTATGGTACAGGTCTCCCCCCAGCGTCTTCCACTCCGCTCCCTCTTCGGTCAGCAGCCTGTCCGGCCGCTCCCGGTCATAGGCCCGAAGCAGCTCCCGGCAATAACCGACCGCGCCATGAATATCCGACGCCACCATCATTCTCATACGGCACACTCCTCACCTGCCAAGGACGGAACTCCGTGCAGTTCCGCCCTTGTTTTGCAGCCTTTTCCCGATTTTTCTCGCGCTAGGCCCCGTTGACCAAGCCCTCAGTAGCGGTCCACCTGATAAGCGTTCAGCAGCGCAGGCACTGTCCACAAAATGAGGAAAAGCAGAAGGTTCACCGGCTGCAGGGCTGTGAAGGCCATCGAATAGGTCAGGTAAAAGCCCAGCAGCATCCCCACCAGGGAGGCCGCGATCAGCCACCAGCCGTTCCGTCTGGCCGCCTTATACAGGCGCTTGGCGCCCAAAACCGTGTCGCAGTGGGCATCCAGCCCCTCCCGGCCCAGCAACGCCCCCAGGGTAGCCTCTTCCGGGGCTTGCCGGGTCAATTCCAGGCGGGTGTCCATATCCGGGAAGTCGGTCTTTTGGATGGGCAGGCCATAGACGCTGTCCAGCAGCACCTCGGTCAGGTTAAAGTCCCGCATGGCCATCACCGGTGTCAGCTTGAAGCGCAGCATGGTCTTCAGGGACGGCTCCACATAGGCAGGCATCTTATAGATCAGGACAAACTGCATGGCCAGGACCCCGTTGACCGCGCAGAACGCGGCGGTTTTGACGCTGATTTCAGAGGGCAGCTCCACCCCCATCATTTCCATAAACTCCGCGGTTCCAACCAGCACATAATCCTTGCGGATATAGCCGCCGTAGCCGCCGCCTTCAAAGGCCTCAAATTTGGTCAGCTGGTCTGTCCAATAACCGGCCCCCTGGGTGTAGACCAGGTTTGCAAAGGTCTGCTCCAGACCACAATGGGCCTGCCGGATCAGGGTGGCAGCGTAGCCCACCACCTTGGCCTCTTCGATGGTTCCATAGGTTTTCAGGCCGTTGCAGGCCACCATGCCGGTAGGGAACAGGTCAGTGTCCGTCACCACCACCTGTTTGCTGCCGCTAAGCTCCTTCACACCGTCCCAGCCGGCAATGGCCGCGCCGCTGCGGTTCAGCCGCGCCGCAATCTTTCGATAGGGAATGCCGTAAGCGATAGTCACAGACAGGGGCGCTGCCATCGTGAAGATCACGGAGGCGTCCCAAAGGATCAGGTCTCCCCGGCCTCTGCCCACTGAGGCCACGGCGGAAAGGGCCACGCAGGCGGCCAAAACCATCAGGGCCACAGGCCGGGTCAGTCGGCGCACTCCGTCCGCCTCCTGGATCTGGCTGCCAAAGCCGGCGCCGTCCCCTTCGGTTTTCAGCAGGACATCCGTGCGCACCCCTTCCTCCCGCTGGCGGAACAGCCGGCTGGGATGATCGGTCACGGCCGCCGTGCGGCAGCTCAGGCGCTGGGCGCTCAGATTCAGATACTGTCCCCAGGCGGAGCAGCAAAGGGCCAATCCCGCCGCCGCCGTACAAGGCAGCGGGCCTTCTCGATCCACGATCACATAGGCCACGCTGTCCAAAACCGTCATCAGTACCGCTGCGGAAACCAGCGTGTGCATCCCAGCCTCGCCCTTGAACAGGTCCTGAATTCCGGCAAGGAAGGGCCGCAACAGCAAAACCAGGATCACGCCCAGCAGCTCCAGGCCCAGGGCCGCAGCCATCTGGTCGTCCCAGAAAAAGGAGAGGATGGGCAGATTCAGAGAATCCGCCAGGTTCACATAGGCCAGCAGGATGCAGACCACAAAGGCCCCGATGGTGTGCCGCTTCAGGCTCAAGAGACCGTTGCCATAGATGGTCATCAGCCGCTTGGCCGGAATATCCGCCAGCGGAGGCCGCTTCCGCTCCGGCTTTTCCTCATCATGCTTCCGCCGCCAGAAGAAGCCGGACACTTCCTCCTCGTCCCAGTTATCCTCCTCCATTGGGACGGGACGGGGGCCGCCAAATTCCTCTGGTCCAGGTTCAGCCTCTTCCCAGTCTCTTCTGCCAAACAGCCGGCTCAGCAGGCCTTTGCCTCTGACCGGGGCAGACTCCCAATCCTCTTCCTGCGGGGATTCCTCTCCGTCCCCGCCTTCGGGTTTTCCCTCGTCAGGGATCCGTTCCTCTTCCTCCGATTCCCCATCGGGATGCTCCTCCGGCTCCGTCTCCTCAGCCTCAAGGCCGGTGAGCAAAAGGTCCCCGTCGTCCTCCTCCGCTTCCTCAGGTCCCGGTTTCTTCGGCTCCACCGGAGCCTCCACCACCGTCACCTCGGCCGGCTTGCCGGGATGCTTTTTATAGACCCAGCCCACCATTCTCGTCTCCTGGGACGGGGCAGGCTCCTCGGCCTCCCCCTCCAGTTCTTCCAAATGGTCCAAGCCGGCCAGCTCATCAGAGCCGTCCTCCGCTTCCGGATCCTCCCAATCTTCCCCCAACAGGGACAAATCCTCTTCGGGAAATTCATCCAGATTCAGCAGATCCTCCGCATCCTCATGCTCCTTTAAAAAATCTCTTGGTTCCATGGGTCATCCTCTCATTCAGTCTTACTCCAGTCTCTGCCTGACCGCCTCATAGAGCAGAATTGCCGCCGCGGCGGAGGCATTCAGGGAATTGAGCTTCCCTTTCATGGGAATACTGACTCTGAAATCACAGCACTCGCCCACCAGGCGGCCCATTCCGTTGCCCTCCGAGCCGATCACAATGGCCGCAGGGCCTTTGAGATCTGCCTGATACAGGTTGGTGTTTCCGTCCGCCGCCGTACCGAAGATCCAGACACCCGCCTTTTGCAGCTCCTTGATGGTGCCGGGCAGGTTTGCCACACGGGCCACGGGCACATAGCTGACCGCCCCTGCGGAGGTCTTGGCCACAATGGCGGTCAGGCCGGCAGAACGTCGCTTGGGAATGATGACGCCATGGGCCCCGGCACATTCCGCCGTGCGAATCACAGCCCCCAGGTTGTGGGGATCGCTGAGCTCGTCGCAAATGACAATCAGGGGAGGCTCTCCCTTGTCCCGGGCGCTTTGGAGAATCTCCTCCACGGTCACATACTCCCGGACAGCAGCCACCGCAATGACCCCCTGATGGGAGTGGGTGCGGCTCATATTATCCAGCTTGCGCTTGTCAGCATCCACCACTACAATGCCCTTATCCCGGGCGCCGGAGGCGATGTGTCCCAGGGTGGCGTCGGTCTCGCCCTTCAAAATATAAATTTTATCAATGTTCGTTCCTGCGCGGAGGGCCTCCATGACGGCATTTCTGCCCTCAATGATCCCATCCGTCCCCGCCTCCTGCTCCGGTCTGGAGCGGACGGGTCTGCGGGTTTCCTTCTCTTTCATCCTTCTGATTCCTTTCTATCAAACAGCGCCAGAGGCGCAAAAAAGGTTCTGATATGGCCGATACGGTGTTATTATAACACAGAAGAAAGGCAGACAAAAGGAAGAATTTCGATCCTCCCCGAAATTTACAAAAAGTTCACTGTAATTCCCTACCCGATTTCTTGTTTTTGCCCGTCGTGTATGGTATATTAAATGATAGTATACGATGATTCTTCTCTATACATAGCTTTATATATCAGGAGGATTCCGCCTTGAAACCCAATAATAAGGGAAACGATCCCAAAGGATGGAAGAAATATACGAATCTCATCTGGATTCTGGTCTGGGCTGTGCTTCTGACCATGATGATGCGCTATTTCTTCACTTCCTTCTACTCCGCCACCTCTACCACAGAGATTCAATTCAGCGAGTTTATTCAGCTGGTGAAGAACGATCAGGTGGACACGGTGGAACTGGAAAGCGGCTGCTACACGATCACGCTGACTGAGGACGGCATGGAGGAGTGGCTGCAGGCCAAGGAGGCTGAGGCTGCCGAAACCGGCTCCACCGCTGTCCCCAAGGAAAACACCACCATTATCACCGCGCCGATCAGCTATCCGGATCTGGCCCTGCTCTTTGAGGAGCACGGGATCACCTATGGCACACCCTATACGCCTGCGGCCTCCCCGGTGATCACCTTCCTTGCATCCTATGTGCTCCCCATTCTCATTATGATGGGACTGCTCTTCCTGCTCTTCCGGGTCATGGGTTCCAAGATGGGCGGCATGGGCGGCGTGGGCGGCATGGGCAAGTCCAACGCCAGACTGTACGATGTGAAGAAGTCCACCGGCGTCACCTTTAAGGACGTTGCCGGCCAGGACGAAGCTAAGGAGTCTCTGGTAGAGATCATCGACTTCCTCCACAACCCCAGCAAATACACCGCCATCGGCGCAAAGCTGCCCAAGGGTGCACTGCTGGTCGGCTCTCCCGGCACCGGTAAAACCCTGCTGGCCAAGGCCGTGGCCG
>CAZVVH010000048.1:0-12546 GCA_964630475.1 uncultured Oscillospiraceae bacterium
ACGCTCAAATTGTGCCGTAGGCACAATTTGCGTCTCATAAAAACTTAACGCGCTTCGCGCTATAAAACGGTTTTTGCCAAAGGCATGCTGCGCATAGCCGTTTTAATAAGTTTTAGTATCAGATCACTTCGATTTTCGCTTATTCTGTTTCCGCCAGAGCGGTCAGCACCTGGCCGGCGATGGAGCCTGCCACAGAAGAGCCATAGCCCGCGTCCTCGCAGACAACCACAAAGGCGTAGGGATGCTCGTCCTCGTCCACAAAGCCCACAAACCAGGAGGTGGGCCTATCCTGGCTGGTTTCCGCAGTGCCCGACTTGGCGCACACCTTCAGGCTGCCGAAGCGGTCCTGGCCGTAGGACTCCACCACGTTATTCCGCATCATCTCCCGCAGGGTTTCACAGGTGGAGGCGGACCAGATCCGCTCGCCGGTCTCCCCGGAGAAGGAGGCGGTGGAGATCCCCAGCTTTTCGCTCTTCCGTTCCAGCAGCAGCCGCGGCTCCACCGGGACACCGTCATTGGCAATGGCACCCATCAGCCTCAGCATGGCGCAAGGGCTGACCAGATCCTTGTACTGGCCGATGCCAGACCAGGCGGTTCCGTTGGCATCCGGAGCGGTCTCAAAGGATCCTGCAGCAGTGGTGATGCCATTGACCTGGTGCTGCTCGGTCAGACCTGCCTGCACGGCGTACTTCTCCAGCGTCTCCGCCCCCAGGCTCACGGCCAGCTGGCCAAAGGCCACGTTGCAGGAATTTGCGAAGGCCTCCCGGATGTCCTGCTGGCCGTGGACTCCGGCACAGTTTACTGTGCTTCCTCCGATCTCCACCGAACCGCTGCAATTGTAGGTCAGGCCGGACAGCTCCGGCAAATTTTCAATGGCCGCCGCCATCGTCACGATTTTGAAGATGGAGCCGGGGGTGTAGGTGGAGGAATAAAAGCGGTTCATATAGACACCGGTATAGCGGCTGTCGTCGTCGCTGATGGTGGGAACGTTTTCCGGATCATAGGCAGGGGTGCTGACCAGGCAGAGAAGCTCCCCGGTCTTGTAATTATACACCGCCACGCAGCCTTTATAGTCCCCCATGGCCTCATAGGCCGCAGCGTTCAGGCCAGCGTCGATGGTCAGATAGAGGTCGCTGCCCCCATAAGTGGTGCCGAATATGGGGTTAAAGCCGGACAGCATCCCGCTGAACTTGGACAGAGCGGAGGTGGCAATCATGCTCTGCTGGTCCCCCACCACATGGAGGGTGGCGGTGCGGACCAGGCTGCTCTCATTGTAGGAGCCGGAGGCCGCGTCATAGAGGATTGTCCCGTTGCGGTCACGGATTCCGCCCTGAATCAGCCTCCCATTGGCGTACACCGACTGGTTCCCGGAGAAGCCGGCCCATTTGGAGCCATCCGCAAAATACCGGTAGCAAAGCAGCCCCATCCCCAACAGCATACAGAGGATCAGCGCCAGGGTAAACGCGGTTCTGTGTCGCAGCTTTTTCACGGGTCCTCCTCCTCTCCCAGTTCCTCGTCCAAATAATCATCATAGTCGTCGTCCAGGTCGTCGGAAAAGTCGATATGGAACTCCTCCTGCTGCCTCCCGTCCCCAGGCAGCTTCTGGCTGGGAGCCTTGTCAACAATGGAAAACTCCCGCTGCTCATCCCAGGCCAGTTCCTCCTGGGGAGCCTTTTTCTTTTTCTTCCCCTTCTTTGGCACCCGAACGGCAAAACCGGAGTTCTGACGGGTATCCGCAGCCTTGATATAGGCCAGCAGCGCCCAGCAGCTCATAATGGAGGAGCCGCCGGTGGAAACAAAGGGCAGGGTAACGCCGGTCAGGGGAAGAATATCCGTGGAGCCGAACACATTGAGCATACTCTGGGTGACAAACATGGCCGCCACCGCGTTGGCACAGATCACATAAAAGCTGGAGCGCGCTCTGGCCGCGGATTTTACTGCGAACAGGGCAAATATCACAATGGCCGCCACGGCACACAGAGCCACGATCAGTCCCAGCTCTTCGGACACCGCGCCGAACACCAGATCGGTGGTGGAGGCCGCCACCTTTTTCAGCCAGCCCTGGCCTGCGCCGGTGCCAAACAGACCTCCGGAGGCGATGGCGGACATGGTTCTGGTCTGCTGATAGCCCAGGTCAGCGGTGTCCTCCCAAACATGCCGCCAGATGGAGAACCGGCGGACGATATAGGGCTTATACTTCACGATAATCACGCAGGCGAAGGCCGCCGCCGCTGTGACCATGGCCACAGAGGGCAGATCGCCGGTGCGCAGGAAAGCGATGACCAGAAAGGCCACGAAGAAGATCAATGCCGTGCCAAAATCGCTCATCAGGGCCAGACAGCCCACACAATAGGCGGAGAACAGGATGGTTCCGATCAGGTTCCGCCGGGAGAACAGCCGGTCCAGGGTGGCGGCACCGGCAATGACAAAGACGATCTTCACCAGCTCAGAGGGCTGAAAAGACAGGGGGCCAAGGCTGACCCAGTTCCGGGCGCCGAACAGTCTGGCGCCAAAGAGCACGTTGAAGGCCAACAGCGCCGCCGCGCAGCCCGCCATGGGCCAGCGCAGCTTTTTGGCCAGGTCCAGATTGCGCAGTGCCAGGGAGAGTACAAAGAACAGCACCAATCCCACAAACACCGCCGCCATCTGCTTAATCAGGGTGCCGGGCAGCTTGGTGGCCGTCATTTCCAGGCTGATGGAGGTCAGGAAGAAGGCCAGCGTCTCCACCTCGTAGCCGGTGCGGCGGCCCGCCCGGTAGATGAAATACATCCCCCACATGGCGGCGCACAGCAGTCCATAGGAGAGGAACAGCGCGTGACGGTATTCCGCCCCAATGGGGCCAAACAGCTCTGCCACCAGAAGGGCCTGAAACAGGGTCACCAGGATCAGGGTCTTGGTGGGGGAGATCTCCCGGCCGGGCCGGGTTCTGCGGGCGGCCTGCCGCTGCTCCTCCTCCTTAGTGGAAGGGAAGAAGGACATGGAAAGCCCACCCAGGGTCAGCTCGTCCCCTTCGTTCAGGCTGCGGCTGGTTTTGACCTCCTTGCCGTTGCAGTAGACCGGATTCTTGCTGCTCAGGGGGAACACCGTCCAGCTTCCGCTGTCATCCCGGGTAATGGCCGCATGGCTGCGGGACACCGTAGGATAGCTCAGCACCACGTCACAGCCCCTGGCCCGGCCAATGGTGTTCTCCCAGTGGATCAGGTTCAGCTGGGTGCCGTCGGGCAGACAGAAAAAGCCCCAGATCTCCTGCTCGATTTTTCCCCGCAGCAGACTCCGGCCACAGCGGATCACCACCGCCAAGGCGATAAACATCACAAGGATATGGAGAATCAGCTGCAAAAGCTGGCTGACCGATTGCAGCGCCGAAAGCCGCTGGGTCAGGTTTTCCACCATCTGCCCCAGATCCCCGGTCAATGACACAAAATTCATATTTTTACTCCTCAACGATGAAAGGGTGAATCCATGCTCAAGCAGTGCGTGCCGCACCCCATTGCATTTATTTTACCACGAATCCCCTTCGCGCTCAACCGGAGCAGTCCGCCAAATTCCTTGCGAAAATATTAAGATATTGCAAACTTTTTTCTGAAAGCGGCAAAAACTCCGCCGTTCGGGAGAACAGCGGAGCTTTCGGCTAAGATTTACTTTCGAATTCCATACACCGTAAAGGTTCCGCCGGACTGGAACTGGGCGGTGGAGCCGGTGAACATAAATTCTACGCTGGTCAGCAGATTCGGGGTCAGGAAATTCTGCATGGACAGGGCGCCGGCATAGTTGGTGTAGCCGTTGACGGTATCCGAGTACTCCGCCAAACTGATGCAGTGATAGGAGATGCCATGGTCATAAAGGGCCAGCTCCACCTTCATTCCGCTTTGGCACCCGCCCGCCTGGTTGGCCAACTGCCCCACCGGCATGGTGCTGCCAAAGAGAAAGTCTGAATCCCGGTTCATATCGGCGTAGAGATAGATGTCCTCGGTACTCTCGTCGTTCAGGGTCATGTGGACGGTTTTCAGACCTGCGCTGGTGTGGCAGGCGTTGATGCGGAAGTGCAGCTCCCCAAAGGCATCCAAGGGCAGGTCGCTGAGATCAATGGACACCTTGGCGGTGTCCTCCGTCAGGGTCACGGTCTTCAGCTTCACCAGGGCACACTGGGTCAGGGCGGCATCAATAGCGGCATTGTCCGCGTTGAATTCCTCCATCAGGAACAAGTCGTTCCGTGTCCACTGGTTCAGGTTGTAGTTTTCGGTTTTTCCGGATGACATGTTGAGATTCCTCCTTTTTCTAGCAGAACCTGACAAAAGGCTCTTCAACCATGCCGGAATCCGGGGCCTTTGTTTCCACCGAAACGGAAACCTTCCGCCGCTTTTTTAATTTTGGCGTAAAAGCCTCCCCCTCTTTTCTCTTTTCCCTTTTCATTTTTCATTCCCGATGCTATAATAGGGCAGGGATCATTTCAGAAGCATGGGATCAGCACCCATTCCATGCTTTTTTCGGCATTCATAACAACACTTATTACGAATAAGAAATTCTTTGTAATTTTGTAAGAAAAAATTAAAACTTCCTCCTTTACCCACCATTATACTTACATTATAAATATAGGTGAAGGAAGTGGGGTTCCATGTCACAGAATTATCACAGATATCGTCAACAGACCAGGGTGCGCAGGCGCCGCCGCCACAGATTTTTAACCGGCTGCGGTCTCGCCCTCCTCCTGCTGATCGTCCTGCTGGTGTGGCTGCTCTCCCCCTCCCAAGCTTCCCCTGAGGATCATGTCAACTCCAGCATTACCAGCCGGTTCCGCTCCCTCCTCTCGGGGGAAAATCCATACAGCCTCCTGGAAGAGGACTGGGTCACCCAGGATTTGCTGCCAGTGAACGAATACTCCCGCCCGGGCACCAAGCTCTCCAACATCAACGGCATCGTCGTCCACTATGTGGGAAATCCCGGCACCACTGCCCAACAGAACCGGAACTATTTTGCCTCCCTGGCTGACACCCACGCCGCCTCCGCCAGCAGCCATTTCGTCATTGGCCTGAACGGAGAGGTTCTCCAGTGCATCCCCATGAACGAAGTGGCCTATTGCTCCAACGACCGCAATAACGACACCCTGTCCATCGAGTGCTGCCACCCCGGGGAGGATGGCGCTTTCAACGAGGAAACCTACACCTCCCTGATCCGCCTGCTGCGCACCCTATGTGACCTGTATGACCTGAACAGCGGGGACATTCTCCGCCATTATGATGTCACCGGCAAGGAGTGCCCCCTCTACTATGTGGAGCATGAGGACGCCTGGGAACAACTGAAAACCGACGTATTTGACCCCAATTTTCCCCTGGATTGACCTCCGGGGCAGAAAGGCAGTAATTCCTATGAACCGCGCAATTCTTCTCCTGGAAGGCGGCGCCTTCCGCACCCTTTATACAGCCGGCGTGCTGGACGTTTTGATGGAACAGGACATTTACCTGGACACGGCTGGCGTCTCCGGCGGCGCTCTGACCGGCGTCAACTATCTCTCCCGTCAGCCCGACCGCAGCCGCTGCGTCAACCTGGGCCACCGGCATGACCCCAATTATGTGGGGGCCGGCGCCCTGAAAGAGGAGCACGGCATGATTGGTTTCCAATACCTCTTTGACCATGTGTCCAAGGAGCTTCCATTCGACGAGGAGACCTTCTTCCACAGCCCCCAGCGCTATGTGGCTGTGGCAACCTGCTGTGAAACCGGTCTGCCGGTGTTTTTTGACCGGGACCAGCTCAGCCGGGAGGACTTTTTCCTCTCCCTGACCGCTTCCTCCTCCCTTCCCCTGATCTCCCAACCGGTGAAAATCGGGGATAACTCCTATCTGGACGGTGGGCTGTCCACCGCCATCCCCATCCACTGGGCCATGAGCCAGGGCTATGAGAAAATTGTGGTGGTGCGCACCCGGGACCGCAGCTACCGCAAGCCCCCGGAGTCCCGGAAGTCCCGCCTGCTCTACAAGGCTCGCTACGCTGTCCACCCCATGCTGAAGGCCAACCTGCTCTCAGTCAGTGAGCGCTACAACCGCCTGATGGACGAGTTGGAGGAATTGGAGGCTCTGGGCCGAATCTTTGTCATCGCACCGGAGCGCCCTGTGGAGGTCTCCAGGCTGGAACCGGATGTGGTCAAGCTGCAAAAGCTCTATGAGGAGGGCAGGCAGGAGACTGCGGCCCTGCTGAATGGGCTGAAAAAGTATCTGGCCTGAGGGATTTCCCCAAATTTCATTGACTATTTCCTTCTGTTTTGTTATACTTTTTTTAATTTGATCCGGCAATCCCCGGATGCTTTCGAAACATAAAATATTTTGCAGGAGTAGCAATGGACGACAACATATCAATTCTCTTCGATCTGGACGGCACCCTGCTGCCCATGAACTACGACCTCTTCACCAAGACCTATTTTAAGGAGCTGTGCATCAAGATGGCTCCCCAGGGCTATGAGCCAAGCGAGCTGGTAAACGCCATCTGGTCTGGGGTCAGGGCAATTATCGCCGGCGGCGGTGAAACCACCTGCGAGGAGCGCTTTTGGGTAAAGTTTGCCGAAATATTCGGCAACCGGGTCTACGCCGACAAGCCCATCATCGACGGCTTTTACACCCACGAATTCAACAATGCCAGCGTCGTCACCCACCGGACCCCCCTGGCCCGGACCGCCGTGGATCTGGCCCATCGGAAGGGCGCGAAAGTGGTTCTGGCCACCAACCCCATCTTCCCCCTCTGCGGGGTCCACTCACGCCTGAACTGGGCAGGTCTGTGCCCGGAGGACTTTGACCTGATCACCTCCTATGAGACCAGCCACTACTGCAAGCCCGATCCCCGTTATTACACGGAGATTGTGGAGCGGCTGGGGCTGACCCCGGACCGCTGCCTGATGATTGGCAACGACGTGGGTGAGGATATCAAGGCCGCCCAAAGCCTGGGCATCGCCACCTTCCTGATTCGTGACTGCATCATCGGGGACGAATCGGAGGTCATCACCCCCTCCGGCTCCCTCGAGGATTGCATTGCCTTCTTGGAGGCCCTGCCTGACATTCAGTAAAGCCTGATAAAGCCTGAAACCGCCTGCACGGTCCTTGTGCAGGCGGTTTCCTTTCAGATGATTTCCATGGAATAGCGCAGGGTTTTGGTTTCACCGGGCTTCACCCGCTGGATTCCCTTTTTTCCCCAGATTGAGGGGCCGGTGGTGGTGCACTCCGGTAGGGTGCTCCACGGCTCAATGCAGACATAGTTGGTGTCAAAGTCCTTTGTGGCCGTCCAGATGCCCAGATAGTCAAACTCCTCAAAGGAGACCGTGACCTTCTTGCCGCTTTTCCGGCTGCCTAGGGTCACCCGGTTCACCGGAAGGCGGTCCAGCACGGCGGTATCCATCCGGGCCAGAAACTCCCGGTAGTTCCACCATTTTCCCTCCTTCAGGGGGATTTCCTCCTTCCCCTCTGCCACAAAGCAGGTGCCGGACTCCATGAGATGGGGCTCCACTGTGTCCAGGCCTGGAAACTCCAAATAATAGTCCGCCATGGTCTCTCCGGGCAGCAGGGTGGTGCAGTAGCCGTCATGGCCGCCCATCTCAAATGGCATCTCCCGCTGGGAACGGTTGGTTACGGCATGGGTCTTGGTCAGCACCCCCGCCTCCAAAGAGTAGATTACCTCCAGCCGGAAGGAGAAGGGATACACCTGCCGGGTCTCCTCTGTATCCTCCAGAGCGAAGGTGATGGCGCTCCCGCTTTGGGCGGAGACGGCAAAGGTCATATCCCGGGCGAAGCCGTGGGTGGGGATGGAGATCCGCTGTCCCTCCAGCTCATATTGTCCCTCCCTCAGCCTGCCGATAAAGGGAAAGAGCAGCGGTGCATGGCGGCCCCAAATCTGAGGATCTCCCTGCCAGATCCGTTCCAGACCGTCTCCGTCCTTGATGCTGACGACCTCCGCCCCCACCGGGCTGATGGTCACAGTCAGGGTTCCGTCGGATATCTGATACATAAACGTAAGCCTCCTGTTCACTTTTTTATTGCAGCTTTAGTATAGCACAGTTTTATTTTCATGGGAATCCCCCTGAATTTAACATTGCTTTTTTATGCCGCCTGTGCGAAAATAGAATTGATTTATTGGCGATATCCGCACAGGAGGTTTTTATATGACTGCTATAACCGCTTCGAATCCGTCTGTTCCCACGTTTTACCCCTACAAGATTTTGCAGATTGATCCCGGACTGCGCCCCTATCAGCATGACATTGAGCTGCGGATGGGCAATTACAGCCGAAAGCTGGCTCAGCTGCTGAATTCCCATAAAACCCTGAGCGACTTTGCCAACGGCGCCGCCTATTTCGGCATCCACCGGGAAGGCAAGGGCTGGGTCTACCGGGAGTGGGCCCCTGCCGCCCAGCACCTTTGGCTCATGGGCGACTTCAACGGCTGGAATCCCACCTCCCATCCCCTGGCCCCCATGGGTGGCGGCGTGTTTGAGCTGGTCCTTGACGGCCCGGAGGCCCTGTGGAACGGCTGCAAGTGCAAGGTCATTGTGGAGCACAACGGCAAGCGCACCGAGCACATTCCCCTGTACGCCCGCCGGGTGGTGCAGGACCCCCAAACCATCCAGTGGTGCTGTGAGGTCTGGGAATCCGCCGGGGAATATCCCTGGACAGATCAGGGCTTCTGCTGCACCGAGACCCCCTATATCTACGAGAGCCATGTGGGCATGGCCCAGGACAAGCTGGGCATCGGCACCTATCGGGAATTTGCGGACAACATCTTGCCCCGGATCCAGAAGCTGGGCTATAACACCGTCCAGCTGATGGCGATTATGAACCACCCCTACTACGGCTCCTTCGGCTATCAGGTGTCCAACTTCTACGCCTGCTCCTCCTGGTTCGGCACCCCCGACGACCTGAAATATCTGGTAAACAAGGCCCACAGCTTGGGACTGCGGGTGATTATGGACCTGGTCCACTCCCACGCGGTTCGAAACACCGCCGAGGGCATCAACGAATTCGACGGCACCACCTATCAGTTCTTCCACGACGGCGCCAAGGGCGAGCACCCCGCCTGGGGCACCAAGCTCTTCAATTATGACAAGCCGGAGGTGCTCCACTTCCTGCTGTCCAACCTGAAATTCTGGCTGACCGAGTACCATTTTGACGGCTTCCGCTTTGACGGCATCACCTCCATGCTCTACCATAACCACGGCCTGGGACAGAATTTCACCGGCTATCCCTCCTACTTCTCCATGAATACCGACCTGGAGGCCATCACCTACCTCCAGCTGGCCAATGACCTGATCCGCCAAGTAAAACCCAACGCCCTGACCATCGCGGAGGATATGTCCGGCATGCCCGGCATGTGCCTGCCTGTCTCCTGGGGCGGCGTGGGCTTTGACTATCGCCTGAGCATGGGCGCCCCCGACCTGTGGATCAAGACCATCAAGGAGAAGAAGGATGAGGATTGGCACCTGGGGGATATCTGGGGCAGCCTGATCTCCCGCCGCCCCTCTGAAAAAGCCATCGGTTATGTGGAATCCCACGATCAGGCCCTGGTGGGCGACCAGACCATCATTTTCCGTCTCTGCGGCGCGGAGATGTACACCGCCATGGACAAGGCCAGCCAAAACCCGGTGGTGGAGCGGGGCATCGCCCTCCACAAGATGCTCCGGCTCTTTACCCTCTCCAACGCCGGTGAGGGCTATCTGAACTTTATGGGCAACGAGTTTGGCCATCCGGAGTGGATCGACTTCCCCCGGGAGGGCAACGGCTGGAGCTATCAGTATTGCCGCCGCCAGTGGAACCTGGTGGACAACGGCTATTTGAAATACGGCTGGCTCAACGAATTCGACTCCGCCATGATCCATATGGCCAGAGAGATAGACTATCTTGCCAAGGGTCTGCCCGAATTCCGGTATATTCATGAGGGGGACAAGCTGATCTCCTACTCCCGGGGCGGCGTCCAGTTTGTCTTTAATTTCCACCCCGCCAACAGCTATGAGGGCCGCCTGATTCCCGTGGCCGGCCCCGGGCGCTACCAGGTGCGCCTGTCCACCGACGACAGCCGCTTCGGGGGCTATGACCGGATCTCCAAGGACTATGTTTACCTGGCTGAGGAACAGCCCGATGGCAGTTATGGCATCAAGATCTACCTGCCCTCCCGCACCGGCCTTGCCCTGGTTCAGCTTCCTGATGAGGCCCCCAAGGAAAGCGCCCCGAAAAAGGCCAAGGGAAAAGCAGCGCCTAAGTAAAAGGCCCTCCAACCGGGCAAGGGCCGGACGGCCAGCTGATAACGCGCAAAATGCCCTCCCGTATCCCAAGGGATACGGGAGGGCTGCTGATTTCTTCAAGCTGATACGAAGCCGGTTTTCGTGGGGGTTAGTTCACAAACCAATCGTTGTCCGACACATGATGGGCCTCCTGGACCTCCACATTGCTCACCGTCTTGGGAACGGGAAGGAAGAATACCGCCCCGGCCCCGCTTCCCGTGTAGGCCTTCGCATAGGAGATGAGCTGCACCTGGCAGGTGTCTCCCTCCGCCGTCCAGGAGGAGAGCTGGGGATAGTACAGGTGATCGCTTGTGGAAGCGCGCAGGATCGCCAGGACGTTGTACTCCTCAAAGGCGCTTTCCTCCAGGGGGGTGTAGACGGCGTCCGTCCGCTGGGGATAGACCTCGCTGTCCACCACCGCAAGCCCCTGAACCTGCTCCACCAGCGCCAGATAGGTTTCGTAATCCTCCAGAATGGTCCAGCCCTTCCCGGGAGACTCGGTGGAGGTATGTTCCATCTCCAAATCTGTGTCACTGTCGTAATAAATGTGAATGGCGTAATCGGCAGGGTTGGGCAGGGTGGGATAGCGGATGGCCTCATCCAGGTGGGTGATCAGCTCCGCCGCGCCGGCCCGGGTCACCTCCGTTTTGGGATAAACCGAGTGGGTAAACAGTCCGACGCTGCATGCGTACTCCACATCCGCCGCCGCCCAATCCGACGCCGGGGAAGCCGCCCCCCATCGGAACTCCTGGCTCGGCTCAACTCCCAGAAGCTCCAGGAACCGGTTGGCAAAGATGGCCTCCATCTCCACCGTCATCTTCCCTTGGGGACGGAAGGTCCCGTCCGGGTAGCCCGCGGTGATTCCATTTTCGCAGGCCCAGTTCACCGCCACCGCATACCAGTCCCCCTGGGATACATCGGAAAAGGCGTCCGTCGTCTCAGTCAAGGTTTCCCCGGTGAGCTTCTGATACATGGCGGCCAACACGGTGACATATTCCCCCCGGTTGATGATTTTGTCCGGTTCGAAGGTGGTGGCGGAGGTGCCCACAAAGTACCCCCGTTCCGCCACATATTCCACATAGGAAGCACAGGAATCATAAATCGTAACGTCTTCAAACCGCGTCTCGGTGACCATCGTCCCTGCGGAGCAGGGCAGGATGAAGCACCCGGCGGCCAGGATCAAGGCCGTAAAGGCAGAAAGCAGACGGCGTTTCATTCGTTTCATAGATATAACCTCCTTTTACTTACAACTTATTTCGACACTGTTTATTATTATTTATAAGGCGCATAAACCACAACAACGGTTCATGCGCCTGAGGAACCGATTTTGCGTTTGTACCTCCATATAGGGCCACAGGAGGCCGCGCAAAATCCCGCATCACCGCTTGGGAAACGCCGTATCCTGCGCATAGGAACCCCCTCCTGCTCCTATAAATAAAAGGCCGTTTCTGATTCTTTTCAACTGTCATGTTTAGTATACCAAGTTCAGGAAAAAAAGTCAATATAAATTCAGGCAAAAAAAACAATCATATTGGGTTAATATGCCAAAATATAAATCCCCTGGGGGAATCCGCCCCCAGGGGATGGTTTGCGTTCCGGAACCCGGGCGGCTTCCTCCGGTTATTTCAGGAAGCCCAGTTTCCGGATGATAGCAGGCTCTTTGGCCTTGCCGGTGCAGACCTGGAAAAACGCAATGATACGCAGCACAAAGACAATGATTGCGCAGACAGCGCCTACAATGGGCACAATCACCGTCCAGCACAGGAGCACCGAAACCAAGACAAGCAGGATATTCACCACCGTCAGCTTCATAGCCTGACGCACATGGAAGCCCACATACTTGGAGTCGTGCATGGCCAGCAGAGCGATAATCAGGCCAATAGACCCCATCAGATAGGGCATCATGGCCAGCACCTTGTTCTCGGAGACATCCCGAGGCTCAAATTCCCCGGAATGATCCCAGGGTGGAGGCTGAGGGGGCTGATAGCCATAGCCCGGGCCGTAATAGGGGCCGGAACCATCCCCCTGGGGGCCGTAGTACGGAGGCGGGTTGGTGCCGTTTCCATAAGGCGGATAATAATAAGGAGGCGGATTCACACCGTTGCCCCGAGGGGGATTGCCGCAGGTCTCGCCATCCTTGGGCGTGGCTTCTCCAGAGTCTTGCACAGGGGGCTGGGGAATCTCACCCAGGTTGGCGCCGCAGTTGCCGCAGAATGCGGCATCATCGGCCAGGGGTGCGTTGCACTTCGGACAGTTCTTCATAAGAGAACCTCACTTCCTTTTTTCTTGGATAACTT
>CAZVVH010000049.1:0-12195 GCA_964630475.1 uncultured Oscillospiraceae bacterium
ATCAGCTGCAAGACCATCCTTGACTGCACAGTGCCGTTCCACCTGAAGGACAAGTTCCGCCGCGCTCCGTTTTTGGAGGTGGAGCCTGCAAAATGGCTGAAGGGCAATTGATCGCCGGTCCCTGAAAGCAATCTGAGCATAAAAATACCGCCGTGCAGGAGCGTCTCCTATACGGCGGTATTTTATTTGAGGTGCGTGATCGCGTTATACTAAAACTGATTTTATGAGACGCAAATTGTGCCATAGGCACAATTTGCGCGTGCGCAGCACGCGGGATTCTTGATTAAACTTCTTAATCAAGAATCAGTATTACAGCAGCGGTACGCCGGCCTTCCGGCAAACCGCGTGGGTCTCCTGGTCCCAGATACCGGGGTGGACCTCACCGATGTGGGCCTTGCCCAGAATAAGCATGGCCAAGCGGCTCTGGCCAACGGCGCCGCCGATGGTGGCGGGCAGGGTGCCGTCCAGAATGGATTTGTGGTAGCGGGATTCCAGCAGGTTTTCGCAGCCGGCCAGCTTCAGCTGGCGCTCCATGGCTTCGCCATCCACCTGGATGCCGATGGTGGCCACCGGCAGGCCGATTTGCAGAACCGGATCCCAGAAGAGCAGGGCGCCGCTGAGATCCCAGTCCTCACAGTCGGGAGCGCGGCGGCGATGGGGCTGGCCGTTTTTCAGGCTGTGGCCCAGGCCCATGACAAAGACGGTGCCCCATTCCCTGGCAATGGAGCTTTCCCGCTCGTAGGGGGTCTGGTGGGGATAGCGCTCCTCCAGCTCCTGGGCGGTGATGAACTGGACGTCCCGGGACAGCTCAGGATACACGTTCAGCTCGTCGTACATGTTGCGCAGGGTAATATTGGTGTCACAGATGGCATGCACCACGCTGCACACGGTGACGTGAAGGGTCTCATAGGTGCGGGACTCTGGAGGGATGATCTTTGCCCAGTCCCAATGATCCACATAGATAGAGTGGATGGGGTCTGGCCTCTCGTGCCAGCGGATGGCGTTCATGTCGGTATACAGCCCTTCGCCCATGGGGAAACCGTAGCGATAAAGGGACAGGCGCTTCCACTTATCCAGGGACTGAACCACCTCGGCGGTGGCGCCGATGGAGGGAACCGGGAAGGTGACCGGGTGGTGCCAGCTTCCCGCAGTACTGTCGTTGATGATGGAGGCAGCGTCCACCAGCAACGGGGCGGAGACGCGATGGACCTTCAGGCGCTGGATCATGTTGGTTTCAAAGATATTTTTCAGGCTGCCAATGGCAAGCTGCGTATCATATAGGTTCAAGAGGGGATGGTAATCCTGGGGAAGAATAGGCTCCATAATATAAGACCTCCGTGTATTTCGTTTGACCGAAGGATATTATAGCACGCGAATGGTTAAAATGAAAGCTTTCCTTGTGAACTGAGGAAAATTTTTGTCAATTCTTGTCGGTAAAGTAATAGGGCTGTCAAGGTTGGCCAGGCCATCAGAGCGGTGCACAGATCGGCCAGGTGCCAGACTTGAGTGACGTCCAGAACGGAGCCGGCCAGACAGAAGAGGAGGAACAGGGGCAGGTACCACCGCTGCAAGTGGGCCAGCCCCAGATACTCCAGGCCCAGGAGACCATAATTGCAGGAGCCAAGGATAGAGGAAAAGGCAAACAGGGTCAGGCAGAGCACCAGAAGTCTGGGTCCCACCTGCCCCAGCGCCGCAGCAAAGGCGGCGGAGGTGCGGGCGGCCCCTGCCAGGGAGTCGGGTAGCGGGGGGGCAGTCAGGATAACCAGCGCCGTCAGGGTGCAGACCACAATGGTGGAGAGAAAGACCTCAAAAATGCCCCACAGGCCCTCCCGATAGGGATTTTTACTGGCGGAGTTGGCGTGGATCATGGCGGTGGTCCCCAGCCCTGCTTCGTTGGTAAACACGCTTCTGGCCACGCCGCAGCGGATCACAGTGCCCATGCCGCCGCCGATACCTGCCCGAGGGGAGAAGGCTCCCAGAAGGATGGAGTTCAGGGCGTCGGGCAGCGCACTCCGCTGAACCACCAGGGCGGCGATGCTGATGGAGAAAAAGAGCAGGGCCATAAAGGGTACCAGCTTTTCGCAGACCGAGCCAACCCGGTTCAGGCCGCCCTTCAGGGTCAGTCCGGCACAGAGGGCCACAACCCCGCCGATGGCCAGCCGGTTCCAGCCAAAGGCATGGCTGATTCCGGAGGCAATGGAGTTGGACTGCACCAAGCTGCCCATGCCCAGGGAGCAAATCAGCGCACAGCAGGCGAAGAGCTTGGCAAGGGGAGTCAATCCCTTCTTCTCCAGCCAGATCATCGGCCCGCCCAGCCAGCCGCCGCCCTGGCGGGGACGGCGGACGGAGACAGCCAGCGCCTTTTCCATGCAGCCGGTCATCATACTGAGGAGGGCAGCAAGCTCCATCCAGAAAACCGCCCCCGGCCCGCCGATGGAGATGGCCGTGGCCACCCCGGCGATGGAGCCGGTGCCAATGGTGGCGGCCAGGGCAGTAGAGAGGGTTTGCAGCGGGGACAGCCCCTTCTGATCAGGGCAGGCAAACAATCCGCCAAAGGTGGCCTTGAACCACAGGGGCAGGCGGCGCAGCTGAAAGCATTGAGTGTGCAGGGTAAAATAAAGCCCGGTCAGCAAAAACAGCCCCAGCGTCCAGGGCCCCCAGAAAAAGGCAGAAATTCGTTCCAGCATAGACATCCCCTCCGTTGAGAAATCATTATGAGGGAGACGCCGAAAAAATGAGTGGAAAATGTGGCAGACCCTGCCTGCGGCTTTCTACCCTGGGTGGATGCCATCAAAAAAATGAAAAAACTCGAAAAAGGGTGTTGACATTTTTGGGACGCATGGTATAATATCCATTGTTGAGGCGATAAGCCAAAGCAATTTGGATGATTAGCTCAGTTGGCTAGAGCGTCCGCTTGACGTGCGGAAGGTCACAGGTTCGAGCCCTGTATCGTCCACCATGAAAAAGCAGATTTCCAAACGGAAATCTGCTTTTTTGTTGCTTTGATGCCGGTTTTATTGAAAAAGCAGGCATTTTTCAGAGCGCCCTGGCGGCGTCCGCTGGAGACCACCTGTATCAGTAAGATTCAGGAAGGTCACTTGTCAAAGTAATAGGCCACCAGCAGATCCACGCAGGCGCTGTAGCGCTGCATCACATTTTCCTGCCCATAGCTGGAGGCGAAGGAGGTGTAGAGGGAGTTGGAAACCTCGGTGGCGGTGGAGCCGACGGAGGTGCTGCTGATGTCGTTCCAGTAGGAATTATTGCTGTTCAGGTCCGCCCGGACGGCTTCGTTCAAGGTGCCGGCAGCCTGCTGCCAAAGGGCCTTGTCCGCCTTGTAAAGGGCGTTGCTCAGGTGGATATAACCCATAAGACAGCCGGAGTACTGATAGACCGGGTCGTCTGAGCGGAGGCAGGTCAGGATGGCGGTGAAGTTGGCCTCATCCTCATTGACCACACCCCGCTGGTGGCTCAGCTCATGGGCCACGGTGGCGGGAAGGAGGCAGGCGGGAGGATCCATGTTCAGAGTGGCCTCTCCGGTAAAGGGAAAGTAAAAGCCGGTAAAGCCCATATAGGAGAACAGGCGGGAGGCCACCATGGGCTTGGGAGATCGGACATAGCCCTCCAGGAAGGGATATTCTGTAGCGATGCCGCTGAAGATATCCCCGCTTTGTTGGAAAATATCCTCTGGGGTCTCGTGAAACAGTCCGTTTTCATCCCGGGAAACCCCGTCGGAAAGCTGATTGGCTTTCTCGGCAAAGGCAGCGGTCAATTGGTACAGCTCCTCCGAAGAGGCGCCCCGGTCAACCAGCCCGGTTTTTTCGGAGAAGGAGGTGCCGTAAAAGTTGATGCCCCACAGCAGGGTAAAGCCGGCATAGACGATGAGCAGGGCGGAACCCAGCACCACGACCCGGCGCACCAGACGAAGGAGCTTGCCGGGGCGGCAGATCAGCAGCACAATGCTGCGCACCAGATAGGCGATGCCCGCCACAATGGCGATGCCGTAGCATAGTTCGGCGATGGAAAAGGGAATCCAATCCACCAGGAAGGAAATGCCCCGCTTGTAGGGATTGGTGAGATGCTGGATTATCCAGTCCATGACGTTCTGATTGCCCCGGAACAGGTAGTACAGCCCCAGCAGGGCGGCGGGAATCCCCGGAAGGAGAATGTAGGTCAGAAGATGGTGCTTTTCCACCTGGCCCTTGGCTCGTCTTGGGCGATATCGAGCGGATGTCTTTTGTGCCATAATGATCACCTCATCCCTATTATATAAGATCTACCGGGGAAAAGTAAAGAGCCGGCCACCTTTCCACCCGGAAGAAATTGTGGTACAATGGGTTCAGATTGCAATTGCCCTGGGGAAGGAAGGAGGATATCCTATGCTGACACTGATCTTAGGCCGGGCCGGAACGGGAAAAACGGAGCAGCTGCTGCGGCAGCTCTGCGGCAATGGCCGGGCGCGGAAGCAGTATTACCTGGTGCCGGAGCAGTATTCCCACGAGATGGAGCGCCGGCTCAGCGAAACAGGGGGATCAGGCACCTCCCTGTATGCGGAGGTGCTGTCCTTCACCCGGCTGGCCAGCCGGGTCTTTGCTCAGGCAGGGGGACTGAACGTGCCGGTGCTGGACAACGGCGGCAGGATGCTGCTGATGCACCGGGCGGTGAAGGCGGTGGAGAGCCAGCTGACGGTTTACCGCCGTCCCTCCCGGCGGGCCGCCTTTCTGGAAGGGCTGCTGTCCACAGCCAACGAGCTGAAAAGCTACTGCGTCAGGCCGGAGCAGGTGCTGGACGCCGGTTCAGATACCGGCGGCGAGGACGGGGACAAGCTTCACGATCTGGGCCTGATCCTGTCCGCCTATGACGCTTTGACTGCCCAACGGGCAGCAGATCCCCGGGACCGCCTGACCCGGTTGGCGGAGGGCCTGCGGGAGAGCCGCTATCTGGCGGGCTGCGACGTCTATGCGGACTGCTTTGTGGACTTTACTCCCCAGGAGCAGGGGGTGCTGAAGGAGATCCTCCGCCAAGCCAACAGCCTGACCATTGCTCTGACCTGTGACGAGATGGATACCTGCCAGGTGCGCACGGAGTTTGAACCGGTACACCGCACCATTGGCAGTCTGGTCCACTTGGCCCGGGAGGCCCGGGCGGAGGTGGAGATCCGCCATCTGACCGGCCCCCGGCAGGGCTGGGCGCCGCCCCTGGACTGGCTGGAAACCGCCTTTTACGGGGAGACACAGCCTTGGCCGGAAAAGACCCGGGCGGTGGAGCTTTACACCGGAGAGACTCCCTTCGACCAGGTGGAGTATGCCGCCGGCAAGATTTTGGAGCTGGTACGGGAAAAGGGCTGGCACTGGCGGGAGATCGGAGTCACCGCCCGCAGCATGTCCGGCTGGGAGGATGAGGTCGAGGGCGTGTTCCGCCGCTATGGGATCCCGGTGTTCCTCAACCGCATGACGGATATTTTGCAGAAACCGGTGTTGGCCCTGATTACCTCAGCCCTGGACGCCGTTTCCCAGGGCTTTGAATACGACGATCTGTTCCGCTATCTGAAAACCGGCCTCACCGGCGTTTCTCCGGAGGAGCGGGATCAGTTGGAAAACTATGTGCTCCGCTGGGATATCCGGGGGGGCAAGTGGACGGCGGAGGCCCCCTGGAGCTGGCACCCGGAGGGCTATGCCCAGAAGTGGGACGAGAAGAGTACCGCCCTGGTGGAGAAGCTGGACGGTCTGCGCCGTCAGGTCATTGCTCCTTTGGAGCATCTGAAAACCGCCAAAGGGGACACCGGCGCCCAGCGGGCAATGGCCCTGTATGATTTTCTGGAGGAGATCGGCCTGCGGCAGCGGCTGGAGGCCCGGGCGGAGGAGCTGACCCAACGGGGGGATCTGAACCGGGCGGAGGAGTACAGCCAGCTGTGGGAGATTCTCTGCGGCGCGCTGGAGCAGTGCGCCCAACTGCTGGGGGAGGAAAGGTTGGAGCTGGCGGAGTTTGCCCAGCTGTTTCAGCTGGTGTTGAGCCAGTATGACGTGGGCTCCATTCCCGTCTCCTTGGACCGGGTCACGGTGGGCGACGCCCCCCGCATGGCCCATAAGAATTTGAAATGCCTGATCATTCTGGGGGCGGAGGACACGGCCTTCCCCCTGAATGCGGAATCCGCAGGCCTGCTAAACGATGATGACCGAACCCTGCTGGCGGGCTACGGCCTGTCCTTAGCCCCTTCGGCGGCGGCCCGGCTGGAGCGGGAGCTGACCATTGTCTATGAGCTGGTTTCCCTCCCCAAGGAACAGCTGGTGGTATGCCGGTCAAACCAGGGCAGCACAGGGGAGGAGCAGCGTCCCTCCTTTCTGGTCAGCCGGCTGGAGGGGCTGTTTCCCGGCTGCCAGCGGGTCCACGGCTGGGAGAAGCGAGAGGAATACCGACTTTCCGCCCCGGTTCCCGCCCTGGAATATCTGGCGGAGACCCGGGATCCGGCGGTGCTGGCCGCCCTGCGGGAGAACCCGGAGACCGCCCAGCGGGTGGCCCGGCTGGAGCGCTCCTTCGCCACGGAACGGGGAAGGCTGTCCAAGCAAGCGGTGGAGGAGCTGTACTCATCAGTGATCCGCCTGTCCGCCTCTAAGATGGACAAGCTGAAGGGCTGCCATTTCTCCTACTTCATGCAGTACGGCCTGAAGGCCAAGGCCCGGAAGCCGGCGGGCTTTAACGCCCCGGAGGCGGGTACCTTTGTCCACTATGTGCTGGAGCATGTGCTGAAAGCTGCCAAGGACGCAGGCGGTGTCCAGAACTGCGAAGACGAGGACATCAAGAAGCTGACCCGTCAGGCGGTGGCCGCCTATGTGCGCTATGAGCTGGGGGGCGTGGAGGACAAGCCCCGGCGGTTCCAGTATCTGTTCCGCCGGCTGCTGAAAAGCGTGGATCAGGTGGTCCGCAACGTGGTGGAGGAGCTGCGATGCTCCCAGTTCCGGCCCATTGACTTTGAGCTGGGCTTCGGCGTGGGCAGCGATGTGCCGGTGCAGATCCAGGCAGGGCAATTGACCCTGTCCATCACCGGCTTCGTGGACCGGGTGGATGGCTGGTATCACGACGGGCGGCTCTATTACCGGGTGGTGGACTACAAGACCGGGCGGAAGTCCTTCGACTTCACCGATGTCTGGAACGGCTTGGGCCTGCAAATGCTGATTTATCTGTTCACCCTTCAGGAAAAAGGGGAATATGTTTTGGGCCAGCAGGACCCGATCCCTGCCGGTGTGCTCTATCTCCCCGCCCGGGATGTAATCATCCCTGGCCAGCGGGATTTGGACGAGGAAACCCGGCAGAAAATGGTGGATAAAAGCCTGGTGCGCTCCGGCCTGCTGCTGAACGACGAGCGGGTGCTGGAGGCCATGGAGCAAGCAGGGGAGGAGGGAATCCGCTTCCTGCCCATTCGTGTGCTGAAGGGGGGCAAGCTGTCCGGGGACAGCCTGGCTTCCGCCGCCCAGATGGGCCGGCTGAAACGTCATATTGAGAAGATTTTGCAGGAGATTGGCTGGGAGTTTTCCACCGGAAACGTGGATGCGGACCCCTATTACCACGGGGCGAGCACCGCCTGCAATTACTGCGATTTCACGGCAGCCTGCCACTTTGAGGAGGGGGAGAAGGGCAGCTGCAGGCGCTATCTCCCCACCATCAAGGCCAAGGAATTTTGGGAGAAGCTGGAAGAGGAATGCGGAAAGGAGGAGAAGGATGGGAATCTCACTGACTGAGGAACAGCGGCAGGCGGTGGAGAACCGGGGCGGCGGTCTGTTGGTCTCCGCGGCGGCAGGCTCCGGCAAGACCCGAGTGCTGGTGGAGCGGCTGATGAAGCGCATCGTCGACGAAGGAGCGGATCTGGATCACTTCCTGATTATCACCTATACCAAGGCTGCGGCGGCAGAGCTGCGGGGGAAGATCATCGACGCCCTCAACGAGCAGATTGCGGCCCATCCCGGGAACCGGCATCTGCGCCGCCAAAGTGCCCTGGCCTACCGAACCCAGATCTCCACCATCCACTCCTTCTGTCAGCTGGTGCTGCGGGAAAGCGGCCACCTCATCGACCTGGATCCGGACTTCCGGGTGGCGGACGACAACGAGTGCGCCATTCTGAAAAAGCGGGTGCTGGACCGGGTCATGGAGGAGCATTACCAGCAGGTGGAGGAGGGGGACCGCTTCTCCCTCCTGTTGGATACCATGTCCGCCGGCCGGGATGACCAGAAGCTGACGGATATGGTGCTGGATATCCACGCCAAGGTGCAGAGCCATCCGGACCCCGCCCAATGGCTGGAGGAGCAGCGGGAGATGTTCCGCTTGGAGGGGGTCACCGATGCAGGGGAGACCACCTGGGGCAGGCTCCTTTTGGACGACGCACTGGCCCAGGCCAAGTACTGGTTCCGGCAGATGACAAGCCTTCTCAACCAGCTGGACGGAGAGGGAAAGCTGGAGGAGGCCTATTCGCCCGCCCTCTGTGACCTGATGGACAGCCTGGATGATTTCATTGCCGCCCTGCAAACCGGCTGGGACATGGCCTCCCGGCGCTGCCAGCTGAACTACGGCAGATTGAAGGCGATCCGAAACCCGGATAACCCCCAGCTTGCCAACCGGGTCAAGGGCATGAAGAAGCTGTGCAAGGAGCGCATGGACGTGGTGGCTGCCCGGTTTGACCGGAGCAGCAGGGAGCTGCTGGAGGACCTGCGGGCGGCGGCCCCCGCCGTCATCGCCCTGTTGGATTTGACCGAGGAATTTGACCGGGCCTTCAGCGCGGAGAAGCGCCGCCGCCGTTTGGTGGATTTCAGCGATTTGGAGCACCTGTCCCTGAAAATCCTGACGGACCGGGAGGGCGCCCCAACGGAGACGGCGGCCCGCCTGACCCGGCGCTATACCGAGGTCATGGTGGACGAATATCAGGACACCAACCAGGTGCAGAACGCCATTTTCAGCGCGGTCTCCGACAATGGGAACAAGCTGTTCATGGTGGGAGACGTGAAGCAGTCCATTTACCGCTTCCGCCTGGCGGACCCCACCATCTTTCTCGACCGCTTTGAGCGGTTTCCCTATTATTATGAGGCCGGGGAAGGACAGCCCCGGAAGGTGGTGCTGTCTAAAAACTTCCGCTCCCGCAAAAGCGTACTGGACGCCGCCAACTTCCTCTTTAAGGCCCTGATGAGCAAGGACTTCGGGGAGATCGACTACACCCCGGACCACTATCTGAATCCGGGTCTGCCCTATCCGGAGCAAAAGGAGGACCGGTTGGAGCTGGACGTGGTGGATCTGTCCCATATTGTGACCCCGGAGGGGGAGGAGAAGGATTCCACCAGCCGGGTGGAGGCGGATTTTGTGGCCCGCCGGGTGCGAAAGCTGATGGAGGATGGCCATCCCGTGACCCAGGGCCAGGAATTCCGAAGGGTGGATTGGTCGGATATTGTGATCCTCTACCGCTCCCCCGGCTCCATCCTGACCGAGCTGACCCGGGCCTTGGACAGCCAGCGGGTTCCCTGGCAGGCAGAGGGGGGCGAGGACTTCTTCGCTGCCACGGAGATCTCTGTGGCCCTGAGCTTTTTGCAGATCATCGACAATCCCCATCAGGATGTGGCGCTGATCTCCGTCCTGAGGTCGCCGCTGTACGGATTCACCCCGGATCAGCTGGCCCGAATTCGTGCCAACTGCCCGGAGGGAGATTTTTATACTGCCCTGTGCCGGCGGGCAGAGGGGGGAGAAGGCCCCTGTCGGGATTTCCTGGAGGAATTGGAAGAGCTGCGCTTCCGCTCCGCCGACCAGACAGCCGCCCTCCTGCTGTGGAATTTGTATGAGCAGACGGGGATGCTGGCGGTTTTCAGTGCCCTGGAGGGGGGCGAGAACCGGCGAAACAACCTGCTTCTCCTCTACGAATATGCCCGCCAATACGAGAGGGGAGGCCACAAGGGGCTGTTCTCCTTTGTGACCCAGCTGCGCCGCCAGCAGGAGGAGGGAAGGAGTATCACGGTTACCGGAACCCAAGGATCCGGTGTGCGGATTATGTCCATCCACAAATCCAAGGGCCTGGAGTTCCCGGTGGTGATTCTGGCGGGGCTGGGTCGGCGGTTTAACCGCACCGACGAGCGGGCGCCCATGCTCTTTCACGGCGCCCTGGGCGTCGGCCCCAAGGGGCTGGATCCGGATCGGATGGTGGAATATCCCACTCTGGCCCGGACAGCGGTGGGCCGCCAGCTGGAAAAGGAGCTGTGCGCCGAGGAGCTGCGCCTTCTCTATGTGGCGGTGACCCGGGCCAGAGAAAAGCTGGTCCTGGTCTGCACCCTGAAAAACGCGGACAGAACCCTGGAAAAGCTGACCTTGAACGCCGCCTATCCCATGGAGCCGCAATCCCTGATGGGCATGAGCAATATGGGAGATTGGGTGCTGTCTGCGGCCATGACCCGGGCGGAAGGGGAGTGTCTGCGGCGGGGGGGCCAGCCCTTGAGCCAGTACCTTGGCCCGGATGATCCTTGGGAGATCCGGGTGGTAGATGGCCAGAGGCCGGAGCGCTATTTCCGCCGGAAGAAGGGGAGAGGGCAGGAGGAAGGCCAAAAGCCGCCCCAACTGGAAACCCTGTCCTGGCACTATCCCTGGGCGGGCCTGGCCAATATTCCCTCCAAGCTGACCGCCACCCAGCTGAAGGGCCGCTTCCGGGATGAGGAGGCGGCGGAGGACGCCGCCGTGGCCCGGCGGCCCATCGCCTTCCGCAAACCGGACTTTGCCGGGAAGGAGGAGCCGCTGACCCCCGCGGAGGCGGGCACCGCCCTTCACCTGTTTATGCAGCTCTGTGATCCGGAAAAGGCCGCCACCATTCAGGGCGGCGGAGAAGAGCTTGCCCGGCTGGTGGAAAAGGGGTGCATGACCCAACAGCAGGGCAAGGCCTGCGATGTCCGAAGAGCGGCGGCCTTTTTCCGCTCGGAGTTGGGCCGACAGGCCAGAAGCCAGGGGATGGAGCGGGAGTTCAAGTTTTCCCTTCTCTCCGATGGGGCACAGTATTACGGCGAGCAGGCCCGGGGAGAGCAGGTGCTCCTCCAGGGGGTCGTTGATCTCTGGTTCTGTACCTTGGAGGGAATCACAGTTGTGGATTTCAAAACGGACCGGGTGGCCAAGGGGCAGGAGGCCCAGCGGGCGGAGGAGTACCGAAAGCAGCTGGAGGTCTACACGACGGCCCTGGGGCAGATCACCGGAATGCCGGTGGCCCACCGCTATCTGTGGTTCTTCCAGACAGATTCCGCCGTGGAATTGTAAGTGGAACGGGCACGTGTCAAAGCCCGCGCAAACCTGCGAAATATGAAAAAGAAATTTGAAAAAACACTTGCATTCAAAGGGGAACTGTGCTAAGATAATTAAGCTATTGTGATAGTTTGATTTTTACACTTGAAAGAGGTGAATATACAATGAAGGCTGGAATTCATCCCAATTATCAGCAGACCACCATTCGTTGCGCTTGCGGCAATGTGATTGCAACTGGCTCTACCAAGAAGGACATTCGTGTTGAAGTTTGCTCCAAGTGCCATCCCTTCTACACCGGAAAGCAGAAGATGGTCGATACCGGCGGTCGTGTCAGTCGCTTCAATAAGAAGTACGGTCTGGACAAGTAAGATTTCAAAAAAGCGGCTTCGATAAGAGGCCGCTTTTTCTTATCAAATTGGAAAAATCATTGTGAGATGGAAAGGGAAGCCGCATATGGATATCATGCTGGGCGACAACAAAAATCAGGAGATCAACCGGGCGGTTCTGGTGGGCCTGTCCTCCTTTGCCTTAGACAGGGAGGACAACGCCGATGAGGCCACCATGGAGGAGCTGAAAGCGCTGCTGGAAACAGCAGGGGGCGTCTGCATGGGGATTGTCCTCCAGAATAAGGATACCCCGGATCCCCGCACCTTTATCGGTGAGGGAAAGGTGACGGAGGTCCGGGAGCTGGTAGAGGCCACCGGCGCCGATCTGGTGATCTTTGACAACGAGCTTTCCCCTTCCAATATCCGGGTGCTGACCGAGGCGCTGGGGGTCCAGGTCATGGACCGGGCAGCGCTGATCCTGGACATCTTCGCCCAGCGGGCCCGCACCAAGGAGGGCCGCCTCCAGGTGGAGCTGGCCCAGTATCAGTACCTGTTGCCCCGACTCACCGGCATGTGGGGCCATCTGGTGCGCCAGACTGCCTCCGGCGGTAGCAGCCCTATC
>CAZVVH010000050.1:0-11894 GCA_964630475.1 uncultured Oscillospiraceae bacterium
AGATCTCCGCGATCAGTTCGCCGGCCAGGGGGGCCGCCATGGCGCCGCCGGAGATGTTGGTGCCGCAGGTGCCTATGCTGGTGCCGTCCTTGGACTCCGGGTTGGCAAAGGCCAGCAGCACCACCACCTGAGGATCATTGGCCGGGGCGAAGCCCACAAAGGAGACAATCCAATAGTCATCCGCAATCTTGGTTTCAGCGGTGCCGGTCTTGCCGCCGATGCGGTAGCCCGCCTGATAGGCGTTCTGGCCGGTGTAGCTCTTTACGACCCCCTCCAGCAGCTCCCGCACCTGGGCGGAGGTGTTTTCGCTGATGACCTGCCGAACCACTGTGGGTTCATAGTTTTCAATGATATTGCCATCCGCATCCGCAATGGCCTGCAAAACATGGGGCTGGTACAGATAGCCTCCGTTGATGGTGGCGGAAACCGCAGTAACCAGCTGGATCGGAGTCACAGTAAGGCCCTGACCGAAGGAGGCCACAGCCTGGTTGACGATGCCGCTGGCTCCCACAAAGTCCTCTTTGGGCCAGAGGATAGAGCTGCTCTCACCGATCAGGTCGATGTCCGTTTTCTCTGTAATCCCGAAGGCCTCTAGATACTGCCAGAATTTCTCCGCTCCCAAGGCCTTGCCAATATCCATAAAGGCAATGTTGCAGGAGTTACCCACAGCCTCTGCCAAGGTCTCCGCGCCATGGCCGCTTGTTCTGGAGCAGTGGATATCCCAGATATCCACCTTGGTAACGCCGCCGCAGTAGAAGGTGGAATCGGAATCAATGGCGCCTTCTTCCAAAGCGGAGGCCAGCACAATGCTTTTAAAGGTGGAGCCAGGCTCATAGGTGGCGTTCACCGCCAGGTTGGTCCACTGGGTATTCAGCGCATCGCTGTAAGCCTGATCATACTGTTCATCGGCGGCCTCTTGGGTCAGCTCCCGAGTTGACACTCTCTCCTCCAGCTCGGTTTTCAGCTCTTCCAGCTCCGCCAGAAGGGCTTCGTCTGTCACCGTGGACGCATCGTTCAGGTCGCAGCTGGGGGCGCTTGCCATACCCAGAATGGCGCCGGTGTTGGGGTCCATGGCAATGCACCAGCCGCCGTGGAGGACGTTATACTTCTCAATGCCCTCTTGCAGGGTCTGTTCACAATAATACTGGATGGTGGTGTCCAGGGTCAGATACAGGGACTGGCCGTCCTCTGCATCGTAATAATCGGAGTAATAGTAGGACAGATCGGTGCCCCGGCTGTTCTTGGCAGTGACAATCCGCCCTTCCGTGCCGGAGAGGACGCCGTCATACATGGCCTCCAGGCCATAGGCACCGGAATTTTCGCTGTTGACGAAGCCGATCACATTGGAGGCCAAGCTGGAATAGGGATAATAGCGCTTGGTATCATTGGTCAGGTAAATGCAGGCGGAAAGCTTATAGCGTTCGATAAAGTTCCTGATTTGAGTCTCCGCTTCCGTCTCCACCTTTTTCTTTACCACAGAATACTGGGATTCCGTCTTCTTGCACCGCTCAATCACGTCCTCGGGATCCACGTCCAGAATGTCGCTCAGTGTAGCGGCGATCAGCTGGACGCGCTCCTCCACCAGCTCCGCCTTGGCGGAGGCGATCTGATCCTCGGTCATGGTCTGGGCATAATCCTTGCCGTAGGCCTCTTTCAGATCATCTGTGGAGATTGTATTGATGTCCTTGGGAGACAGGATTACGTTATAGACGGTGGCGCTGACGGCCAGGGTCTTGCCGTTTGTATCGTAAATGCTGCCGCGGGAGGCAGACACGGTCACATCGCTGGTCTGCTGTCTGGTGGCCTTGGTCTGAAGCTCCTCGTGCTGCACAATTTGCAGCTGATAGAGCTGCCAAGCCAACGGGGCAAACAGCGCAATGCCAAAAATAGCCATCAACAATATCGTGCGCAGGAATACAACCTGGCTCGACGACAAGTCTGATTTCCATTTCCCGGACTCTTTTTTCATGCTTTTTCCTGTCCTTTCGCAGGGGATCAAATTAATACTGTTTCTCGATGAAAGTATTTCATTGAGAAACCCGTGTGCTGCGAACCCTGGCATCGTTCTAATGCACGCTGCGCCGTCTCATAAGTTCTTGACGCACCTTCGGAGCTATAAAAGCCAGAGAGCTTTTTATCAAGAACAAATATCCGTTAGGGTTCTTCAAGGAAAAAGGCGCAAGAAAAATGCTGTTTTTCTTACGCCCTCATAAACTCGTATAAAACTTCACGCGGATACCGGCACGCCGGGAAAAGCGTACAAACCGATCCGAATCAAAAGGCAATCCTTGCCGCGCCTCTGCACAGCAAAATTCCAGTTACACCTGAACAGTGCAATCTATGTGATATTATTGGAAATATTCCACGATTCTGAGCACTTTATTCTGTAAAGTTTCAAGCGCTCCCTCTTCCTGGTCAAAGATAATCGCGTTATCCGGCTCAGACAGCTCCAAATAGATGGTCTGGGTGCTGCTGGGCTTGGTCATCCTGCCGGCGGCCAGCATCCCGGACTCGATGCTTCCCATATCAAACATCTGCTCATATTGTGTCAGGAGGGAATCCTCCTCCTTTTGCAGCTGGGTCAGTTCAGAGCTACATGCGCTAAGCTCGGTGTTGATCTCATTGAGCTGAACCCGCAGCCCGATGACAGCCGTGGCCAGCAGCGCCACCGCCACCATGCCGATCACGCTCGCCGGCGCAATAGCCCCCTGCTCCCGGACCTGGATTTTGTTCAGCGCGTCCATCTTCTGCCGGAGCAAGCTTTGCTTTCTCGCCTGCTTGCGGCTGATCTCACGCTTGCCAGACCCAGCGCGCCGGGGTTCTTCCGGCTGTAATTCCGGCTGCATCACAGCAGAGCCGTCGATCCTGTAACTGTACTGCTCCCGTACCGTGTTTTTCTGCTCCCACTTTGCCACCAGGGCTTCATCCTTTCTGCTGTGTATCAGCGGGTTTTCCCCCGCACAGTTATCGTTGCCAGCTTTTCAGCCACCCGCAGCTTGGCGCTCCGGGCTCTGGGGTTCACCTTCAGTTCCGCCTCGCCCGGCGTAATAGGCTTGCGGGGAACCAGCTTCACCTGCGGCTTTTTGCCGCAGACGCACACCGGAAAATCCGGCGGGCAGGTGCAGCCCTTTGCAAATCCGGCCAAGCTCTGCTTGACGATGCGGTCCTCCAGGGAGTGGAAGGAGATCACCGCCAGCCGTCCGCCGGGGTTCAGTCTGGCCACCGCGTCCCCCATCAGATCGGAGATGGCGGCCAGCTCATCGTTGACTGCGATTCGAATGCCCTGGAAAGTACGCTTGGCCGGGTGTTGCTTTTCCCGCAGGGCGGCCGCCGGCATAGCGGAGCGAATCACCTCCACCAGCTCCAGGGTGGTTTCAATGGGCTTTTCTTCTCTCCTGCGCACAATGGCAGCGGAGATGGCAGGGGCGTAGCGCTCCTCGCCGTATTCATAGAGGATTCTGCGAAGCTCCTCCTTGGGCCATTCATTAACCACCATGTAGGCGGTCATCTCCGCAGACTGGTCCATCCTCATATCCAGGGGGGCGTCCTGCATATAGGAAAAACCTCTGCTGCTGTCATCCAACTGGGGAGAGGAGACGCCCAGGTCAAAGAGCATTCCATCCACTTTCTCAATACCCAGCCCGGCCAAAATGGCGGCCAGGTCCCGGAAATTCCCATGCACCAGGGTGACCCGGTCCATGTACCCTTCCATCCGCACCGGCGCGGCGTCCAGCGCCGCCTGATCCCGGTCAATGCAGATCAGCCTGCCGGTGGTCAGCCGGCGGACAATCTCCCGGGAGTGACCGGCCCGGCCCAAGGTGCCGTCCACATAGATTCCATCCGGGCGGATGTTCAAGCCATCCAGGCACTCCTGCAAAAGTACCGGCTGATGTGTAAATTCCATATCGTTACCCCTCACGCGGCCATCAAATGCCCAGGGACTTCATCAGGGCTGCCACGTTCTGCGGGGTCAGCTCCACCAGGCGCTTGTTCCACTCTTCCTCGTCCCACAGTTTTGCCGTCTGAACATGGCCGGAAATCACCACGTTCTTTTTCAGTCCGGCGTAGTCCCGCAGGTACTGGGGAATCTGAATTCTGCCCTGGCTGTCCGGCTCGCAGCGAACCGTGTTGCCCAGGATCACATTCAGCATATCCGCCTGTACAGAGTCCAGCGTGCTCAGGCGCTCACAGAACTTGTCCCAGCTGGCCTGAGGATAGAGGGTCAGGCATTTGTCCGTGCCCACCATCAGGTAGAACACATCTCCCAGTTCCTCCCGCAGCTTGGCGGGGATAAACAGGCGGCCCTTGGCATCAATGGTATGAGAATACGTACCGGTCATGCCATTCATCTGTGGTCGCCTCCTCCCTGTCAGTGGTTTTTTGCTCCATTTTGCTCCTTTTTGCTCCACTGTACTGTTTAGTATACTTCCACCGGAGAAAAAAAGCAAGTCCATACAGGAATTTTCTTGACCGATTTTCTGACTTTTTTGTGAATATTTCTTCTTTTCCGGAACAAAACATTTGTTCTACTCGGCGTTAGAAGGCCCGGGGGCCGTCCCTTCGCCGGTTCTGGCCCGGGGGCAGGCGGCAAAATTCTCTGTTGTCCCCTGCCGGTTTCCCCGATAACGGAAAAAGGCGCGCTGCAAGCTCCCTTGCAGCGCGTCTTTCATCCGATTGGCGTTGGGTTACTGATCACTGTTCGCGGCGGCACTTGCCAACTCGCGGAATTGGGCCTGGGCCTGATGGAGTTCCTCCGCAGCCTTGCTCATAGACTCCTCGGTCTGCTTCAGCAGATCCTCGCAGTACGCATTGGCTGCGCGGCGCAGATCGCGGCACTGATCCTGGGCCCGCTTCACCATGCTGTTGGCCGCGTCCTTGGCCTGCTGCATGAGCTCGTTCTGGTTCAGCAGGCGCTTCACCTGATCCTGCGCCTGGGTGCGCAGAGAATCCGCCTCCCGCTTGGCGTTTTCGATATATTCCTCTCTCGCGGCCACCATCTTCCGCGCCTCACCCAGCTCCACAGGGAACTGTGCCCGGATCTCGTCCAGCAGATCCAGCGCCCGGTCACGGTCGATCTTGCACTGCTCCGCGTGCATGGGAACCGGCTTGCCTTCCTCAATCATGTCATAGAGCATACCCAGCAATTCTTCTACTCCGCTTGCCATTGCTTTTCCTCCTTGCGTTATTCTATCCGCCTGATGCCAGCCGCCCGTCTTCCCTCTACAAGCCGGTGGATCACGCGTCTTTTCGGCGGTAAGTGGTCACCTGTATCTTACCATACCGATATTCCCTGATTTTTTCCAGAGAGCCGATCCCATCGGGAAGCGCCTTTTCCGGACGGCTCTCACAAATGATTATACCATCTTTCGACAGAATGTCAATCGCAGCAATCTTTTCCAACGAAATTTCTAACAAATTGGCAGCATACGGGGGATCCAGGAAAATCAGATCGAACTGCTCCCGGCAGGCGGACAGAAAGCCTGCGGAATCCCCCTGGTGGACGGAGGCCTTTTCCGCCAGCCGGGTGGCGGCCAGGTTCTTTCTGATCAGGGCCACGGCGTCCTTCCTCTGATCCACAAAGACCGCCCGGGCGCCGCCCCGGCTCAGGCACTCAATGCCCAGCTGGCCGGTACCGGCAAAAAGGTCCAACGCCTTTGCCCCGGGAACGTGAAACTGGATAATATTGAACATGCCCTCCTTCACCCGGTCTGTGGTGGGCCGGGTCTCCATGCCCTCCAATTCCCCCAGCTTTTTGCCCCTGGCGGAGCCGGAAATCACTCTCATTCTTCCTTCGCCCCCTGATCCTCTCCGTGAAATTTGTGAAACACCGCCGAAGCCACCGGTTTGGGCACCACAGCGGATAACTCCTCCAGGGCTGCCCCCTTGATGGCCTTGACGCTTTTAAACTGCTTCAGCAGCGCCTTTTTTCGAGCATCTCCCAGCCCGGGGATTCCGTCCAGCTGGGAATGGGTTCCGGATTTGCTGTGCCGCTGCTTGTGGAAGGTAATGGCAAACCGATGGGTCTCCTCCTGGATCTGCCCAATTAGAGCAAACACCGTCTGGTACTGCTGGATCCCGATCTCCCGGCCGTCCGGGGTCACCAGCGCCCGGGTTCTATGCCGGTCGTCCTTCACCATGCCGAACACCGGAATGTTCAGTTCCAGCTCCTCCAACACCCGGACAGCCACATTGGCGTGGGTGACGCCGCCGTCAATCAACAGCACATCGGGCAGGGCGCCAAACTTCTCATCCCCGTCCAGGTACCGGCGGAACCGCCGGGTCAGCACCTGCTCCATGGAGGCGTAGTCGTCCGGATGGGTCAAATCCTTCACCGCAAAATGGCGGTAATCCCGCTTCAAGGGCCGGCCGTGCTGAAACACCACCATGGACGCCACGATGTCCGAAGCTCCGGTGTTGGAAATATCATAGGACTCCATCCGCTCCGGCGCCTCCTCCAGGCCCAGCAGCCGGCCCAGCAGCTCCAGGGTCTTGTTCCGGCGCTCCTCCCCACTGGTCTGGCGCACTGCCTCCTCCTCCGCGTTGCGGTTGGCCAGGCGGATCAGGTCCGCCTTCGCCCCCCGGCGGGGGGTTACCACCTCCACCCGGCGCCCTGCCTGCTGGCTGAGGAACCGGTCCAGATGATAGCTCTCCTCCAAATCCAAGGGCAACAGCACCAGCTTGGGATAGCTGCCCCGGGTCATATAATACTGGGGGATCAGCTCGGTCAGCAGCTCCTCCTCCGTAGCCTCCATGGGGGTGTCAAAGAGCCGGATATCCTTGTGGGCCAGCTCACCCTCCGCATAGTGGAGCACGGCCAGGCAGCTCTTAGCCGCTCCCCGGAAGAAGCCCAGGACATCGGTATCCGCCCGGGTTATGGCAGTGACCTTCTGGCGGGTACCCAGCAGCTCAATGGCCTTCATCCGGTCCCGCAGCTCCGCGGCCTTCTCAAACCGCAGGTCCTGGGCGGCCTGGAGCATCTCCTCCTGCAGCTCGGCGGTCACCTCGGCAAATTTGCCTTCCAGCAGGCGCACCGCCTGGTGAATGGCATCCTGATATTCCGCCTGTCCATGCTGTCCCCCCTGGCACCAGGCCAGGCACTGACCCATGTGGTGGTTCAGGCAGGGGCGGTCCTTCCCAATGTCCCGGGGGAACTGCTTGTGGCAGGTGGGCAGCTTCAAAGCACGGCTGATGGCGTCCACGATCTGATAGGTGCTGCCCCGGCTGCCATAGGGGCCGAAATACCTGGCTCCGTCCTCCTTCACCCGGCTGGCCAGGGAAAAGCGGGGATACGGGGACTTCACATCCAGCCGGATATAGGGATAGCCCTTGTCGTCCTTGAGCAGGATGTTGTACTTGGGCTGATAGCGCTTAATGGTGGCGCATTCCAGCACCAGGGCCTCAAACTCCGAGTTCACCACGATAATATCAAAATGGTCGATCTGGCTGACCATGGCCCGGGTTTTCGGCCCGTGGGAGGCCAAGTCATAAAAATACTGGCTGACCCGGTTGCGCAGGGCCTTGGCCTTTCCCACATAGATCACGGTGCCGCTTTTGTCCATCATAATATAGACGCCCGGCTTCAGCGGAAGGCCGTGGGCCTTCTCTTTCAGCTCCTCAAGGGTCATATTCCGCCTCCCCTCTCCACAGGATGCAAAGCGCCGCAGCATACGCTGCGGCGCTCATTGCAGTTCTGAATACTTAGTTGGAAAATCAGCACTCACCGTTCTCGGTTGCCACAACTGCTGCCAGTGCCTCAACAGCCTCAGCCTCATCTGCGCCGTCAGCAATCAGAGTAATTGCGGTCCCCTGGACAATTCCCAAAGACAGGACACCCAGCAGGCTCTTAGCATTCACTCGTCTCTCATCCTTCTCCACCCAAATGCTTGCCTTGAATTCATTGGACTTCTGGATAAAGAATGTAGCGGGTCTTGCATGCAAACCGACCTCGATGTTGACAACTGCTTCCTTTTTAACCATAATGGGTACCCCCTAAAATGTTTGTGCATAACACAGATATAGAATAGCAGATTCTTCGCATTTTCGTCAATGGTAAAATGAACAAATTTGAAAAAGATCTCGATGCATTCCATCGTATGTTTTCCAAATTTTGGTGATTAGCCTGAAAGATTATTTAAGCTCTACCACCGTCACGCCGTTTTCGCCCTCGCCGTAGCGGCCCAAACGGAAGCTTTTCACATACTTGCAGGTCTTTAGCCTTTGGTGCACCGCCGCCCGCAAAGCGCCGGTGCCCTTGCCGTGGATAATGGTTACCGTCTCCAACTTTGCCATGACGGCGTCGTCCAGGAAGCGGTCCACCACGCTCTCCGCCTCGTCGGTCATCATGCCCCGGATATCCAGTTCCCGGGGGGCCGACTTCGCACGGAACGCGGTTCTGGCAGGGGTGCTGACCTTGGGGACCAGGTTCTTTTTCCTGGCCTTGCCCTCCACCACCCGGACCTCCTCCTGCTTGGCGGTCAGCTTCATCATACCAGCTTGGAGCTGTAGGGTGCCGTCTTTGGCAATGGACATGACCACCGCCTGGGAACGGAGTTTCACCAGCTCCACCGTATCCCCCACCACCGCTGGGCGGGTGACGGGCAAAGGCTCCTCCTCCGGGCGCTGGCCCAGCCGGGCATCTGCTTCGTTCAAGCTGCGGCGCACCGCAGCCCGCTGTTCGTTGGCCGCCTGCCAGTCCTCCGCTTTCTTCTGCTTTTTCTTCATCTCCTGAAGCTCGCGGAACACCTGATCCGTGGTGGCCCTGGCTTCATCCAGAATCCGGCGGGCCTCCTGCCGGGCGGTCTCCGCCGCCCGCTCCACCGCGGCATCCGCCCGCTCCCGGGCGGTTTTGGCGGCCTTGGCGTCCGCCTCCATGGCCAGGCGAAGCTGGCGGGTCTCCAGCTGCTCCTTTTCCAGGGCCTGACGCTGCTGCTCCAGCTGGGTCAAAACATCCTCAAACTGGATATTCTCCGAGTCCATCTGGGCGTTGGCCCGCCGGATAATGTGCTCCGGCAGACCCAGCCGCCGGGAGATGGCAAAGGCGTTGGACTTGCCTGGAATCCCGATGAGAAGGCGATAGGTGGGCCGCAGGGTCTCCACGTTGAACTCACAGGAAGCGTTCTGCACCCCCGGCGTGGTCATAGCGTAAATCTTCAGCTCCGCATAGTGGGTGGTAGCCAGCACCTTGGCCCCCAGCTGGCGGGCCTCCTCAATTACCGCAATGGCCAGAGCCGCACCCTCCACCGGGTCTGTGCCGGCCCCCAGTTCGTCAAAGAGGATCAGGGTCTTATCATCCGCCCGCTCCAAAATCTGCACGATATTGGTCATGTGGGCAGAAAAGGTGGACAAGGACTGCTCAATGGACTGCTCGTCACCGATATCCGCCAGCACCTGGCTGAACACGGAGATTTCGCTGCCGTCGTCCACCGGAAGGTGGAGGCCGCACTGGGCCATCAGCACAAACAGCCCCGCCGTTTTCATGGTCACCGTCTTGCCGCCGGTATTGGGGCCTGTGACTACCAAAGTGTCAAAGTCCGTTCCCAGCCGCAGGTCAATGGGCACCGCCTTCCTGGGATCCAGCAGTGGATGGCGGGCATGGCGAAAGACAAATCCGCCGGTTCCGGTCAGCTTTGGCTCCATCCCCTTCATCCGGTAGGACAAATGCCCCCGGGCAAAGATCAGGTCCAGCATGACCAGCATGTCATAGCTGTCCCGAATTCCCTCGGCGCCGTCAGCCACGGCGGCGGACAGCTCCGCCAGAATCCGTTCAATCTCCTGCTTTTCCTGGGCCGCCAGCTCCCGTAGCTCGTTGTTGGCCTGCACCACCCCCATTGGCTCCACAAAGAAGGTGGAGCCGGAGGAGGACACGTCATGGACCAGGCCGGGGATCTCGTTGCGGTGCTCGGATTTCACCGGCACCACATAGCGGTCCGACCGGATGGTAATGATGGCCTCCTGTAGGTATTTGGAGGTCACCGGGCTGGAGATCATCTTCTGCAGCACCTCCCGCACCCTTCCGGAGGCCGCCTTGATCTTCCGGCGGATTTGCAGCAGCTCAGCGCTGGCGTTGTCCGCGATCTCATCCTCCGCCACAATGGCGTGGGAAATCCGGTCCTCCAGAATCCGGTTGGGCTGAAGGCAGTGGAACATGTGGTCCAGGCAGGTAGGCTCGGCGCTGTCGGCGGTGTACTGCTCCACCTGGCGGGTAGTGCGCAGAACCGAACAGATATCCAACAGCTCCCGGGTGTTTAGGCTGCCCCCCACGCTGGCCCGGTGCAGGCTTCCTGCCATCGGCTTCATCCGGGAAAAGGCCGGGGAGCCTTGCACATCCATCATCTTCCGGGCAGCGGTGGTCTCCTCCAACAGGCGCTCCACCTCGTTCTCATCGGTACTGGGTACCAGGTTCCGCGCCCGCTCCTTGGCGTCCTCGCAGACGCATTGGGCGCTCAAAAGCTCCAGCACCCGGGGCAGCTCCAGGGTGTGGATTGATTTTTCAAACATATTCATACGTTGCCTCTTATTTCTGCCCGCCGGGAGCCTCCCGGGTGAGCATCTTGTAAAAGTCCAAGGTGGCGAAGCCCCGTTCCAGCTGGGTCAGCACAAACGCCTCGCAGACATCATTCATCAGCTTCTGCTCCCCCTCCGGAAGGCGGAAGGAAAACAGCCGTTTCGCACTGCCCAGCACCACATGGCGCATGGCCCTCAGTCCGCCGGCGGTCAGGGGCATGGAAACTCCGTCCCCCACCTCTCCCCGACATTCCCGGCAGTGGAGCACCCCCTCTCGCAGGTGGAGCATCGGCTCTTCCGGTTCCCGGCCGCAGACGCCGCAGGCGTCCAGCAGAGGCTCATACCCCGCCAGGCTCATCAGCTTCAGTTCAAAGACGCTCTTCACCTGCTCCTTGGGTTTATCCAGCTGATCCAGGGCGTAGAGGGAGTTCAAAATCAGGCTCATCAGCTCCGGAGCCGGGATCTCCTCCTGGCTGAGCAGCTCGGTCAGCTCCGCGAAATAGGAGGCCAGCGCCAGCTTTTCCACATCCTGGCGCACCTTCCAGAACAGCTGCTCCGTATTGGCCTCCCGGATGGCCCAGCGGCCCTGGAATTCATACAGGGTCATCTCTGAATAAACCAGCAGTTGGGCGCCGGCCCCCACCTTGCTGTTCTTTCGGCGGCACCCCCGGGCGGAGACCGTCATCTTTCCGTGATCCGGGGTCAGGAGGGTCAGAATCTTGTCCGCCTCCTTATAATTCACTTCGCGCAGCACCAGCGCGTGGGTTGTGATATCCATATACTCCCTAAGTACGGCCATTAAGGCCGGGGTGAGGCCGACCCTTGGCCGTCCGTCCGCTGTTTCTCTCGTCTCTCTCGGGTCAGCAGCCATGCCTCCGGTAAGCCGGTGGCAAAGAACAATTCCCAAGCCTGTTCGTCCGTCATAGGTACCAGCCTCCTTTTTCAGGATTAGGATTGGCACTCTTCCCCCCAATTATCAGCGGGAATTCCTGCATACCCTCTGTGCCAATCTATGATGAAACCGGTTTTTTGTGCATTCTATTCGTCCTTATAGCCAAAATTCCGGATCAAATTGGCGTTATCTCTCCAGTTTTCCTTCACCTTCACCCAGGTTTGCAGGTAAATTTTGGTACCCATAAAGCGCTCCATATCCGCCCGGGCCTGGGAGGAAATCTTTTTCAGCATGGCGCCTTTTTTGCCGATGATGATGCCCTTATGGCTTTCCTTCTCGCAGTAAATGGTGGCATCCACGTCCACAATGCCGGTGTCAATCCGCTCGGAAAAGCGGGTGATCTCCACCGCCGTGCCGTGGGGGATTTCATGCTCCAAGCAGAGGAGCAGCTTCTCCCGGAGGATCTCCGCCATGACCTGGCGCTCCGGCTGGTCGGTGA
>CAZVVH010000051.1:0-11751 GCA_964630475.1 uncultured Oscillospiraceae bacterium
TGGTGCTTCTATTCTACTCCATATCGGAGGTTTACACAAATTTTGGGATGGTCTCTCACATTTCGTGTCCGTTGTATCGGGAAGGGCTCACATTCCATCAATCGTTGGTCTCCGCTGACCTTTACTAGCCGTGTGTCCATTTGCCCGCACCTCCCGCTTTAATGTCAAACAGTGTGATAGAGTGTGATTCAGTCTTTTTCACTCCTCGTCAGTCCTTCCCTCTCTTTTTCTGTTCTATTATCGCAGGTCATCTTTACTTCTGCAATCCGGCCTATTATTTTACGGAAAACATCCCGGGAAACGCACAAAACGGATGACCACGGTCATCCGTTTTGTGCGTTGGGGGGAGGAAGTAAAGAGAGAGAAGTGTGTCTGCGATCAGTAGTATTTGACGGGTTCCACCTGAGTGGAAGGACGGTAATCCTCAACCAGCCTGTCCCAAGCCTTGGGCAGGTCGATCTTACAGCAGGAGGGTGTACCGTGGCCGCCGTCGGTCAGCCAAGTGACGGCCTTGGGCATATTGGTGCCCATGTTGCCGCCGGTGAAGACCATGAAATGGTCGGTGGAAATGTACTTTTCCACGGGGTAGCTTCCGCCGAAGGGGAGGACGGTGTTTCGGGGCTCGTGGTTGTTGCCCTTCATGCCCCGGGGGAACTGGTCGAAGGGACGTCGGGCGTACTTGACGATGTAGTCCATAACGCGCTCCGGTGTCATCTGGTCCGCCATCAGCTTATGGGTGATGTTCGGGGGAAACGCGATGGCCATACCGGAGTCCTGGCCGTAGACCCGCTCGGAGATCGCCGCCTCCAGGGCGCTGGCGGTATCCTGGCACTTGAAGGAGTCCCGGTTGCAGAAAAAGTACATGGACACAGCGTTGTCGCCGGGATGGAAGCGGTCTCCGCCCTCGGGGGTCTTGAACTGGCAGCACAGGGGGGGCCAGGCACTGGCCTCCTCATTTTCCGCCACGATCATGCCGAAACGGGTCTCGTGGCCGGTGTTGCTGGTGTCCTCCTTGTAGCCCCGCACGCCGGAAATGTTCATAATCATATAAGCATAGGCCAGCGGGATGGTGGATTTGGCCCGGTCATAGGCGGTCAGATAGTTGCCGTCAATGTGCATCCCGATGTCGTGACGGATCGGACCATTCAAAACGAAAAGAGGCGCAAAGCCCAGCGTAGATGTAGTCATGCACTCCAGATTTAACTTGGGATAGCCATTGGCGCAGGTTGTGAAGGGCTTTAGGGTAGAGGGATCAACTAAAATTTTAGCTATGGCCAGAAGAATGGGCAGGTGGGTCGGCTGGCAGCCGGCCATGACCGCGTTAATCGCAACCTTTTCCACCGTCATTTTCCCCTGCATGGGCGGCAAATAGCCAATCACATAGTCCGCGGGCAGATCGGTGCCCCTCAGCATCTCGTCCACAGCTTCGCGGGTAGGCGGGACAATGGGAGAACCGTTCGTCCAACCATATTGATAGAATAGGGTACTGAGCTCATCCAACGTGCCCGTAAAGGTGGCGTTTTCAATTCCCGCCTGTGCTTCCTCGGGGTGCAGTTCAGCTTCGGTCAGCGGTGCGGTCAGCGCGTCTACGACCTCGTCCAGTTTGCCGACAAAGACGGGGGCATAGGTGTTTTGCACCAAAACAGCGGGATCCTGTCCGGGAGGGACATGGGCCATACCGAGGGGCTGTACGATCTTGCGCAGATGGGCATAACCCTTGGAACCGGAGCCCACGGTGGCGGCGGAGAGGTAGTCCGCAGTGACATACAGCGCCACAGGCTTGCCGTATTTCTCAAAGGTGCAGGCCACATAGCCTGCAAACAGGGAGCAGGAACCGCCGTCGGCGCCGATTTCAATGAAGCAGTCGTTGCGGTCGATGAAAGCCTTGATATCCGGCCAGTTGTATTCGTCGTCCTCGGGATCTTTTTGGTCGATCTTGTAGATGTAAGTCTCAAGCTGCGCCTCGGGGAAGCGGGACTGCATGGCCGCGCGGACGCATTCCACCAACGGAGGATGATATTCTTTAAAAAGACCGATGATGCCGATCCTCGCATGGGCCAGATCCTCAATACGGGGAGAGAGCGGCTGTGCCTTGGTGACTCTGCGTTCGGCCCACGGACTGAGAACAGTATATTTTTCCATGTTCAAGCTCCTTTCAGTATGTTATCATGTTCACAATGGGTGTTGTGTGCATTTAGTATAGCGGTCTGGTGATAAAAAAGTCCAATTCGCAAAATGATATGAGCTTATAGCACAAATGGTATGCCTGGATCCGCATTGGCGAGAGTGCCCTGTTTCAAGACGCACAATTTGTGAAAATTGGGGAAAAAACGGGCAAATTTAAGCTGTTTATGCGGATTTTTGCATAAACACATACTAAAATTGAAATTGGACTTCGAAGGCCTGAGATGCTATTTTGAAAATGTCCCAGGGCGAAAAGTATGGTACCGCTTTTGCCCTAATACAGTAGAGAACAGAAAGAAGGTTAATTATGTTAACATCAAGTGTGGTATTCTCGGCCATTATGATGATTCTGGCGATCGTGGTCCTTGTGTGGCTGTCCATGAAGAACATCCCGATGTGGCTGGGGGCGATCATCGCGACGATGATCGTAGGAATTTGCACCGCTGAGGGCCCGCTGGGCATCCTGTTTGGCACGTTCTCCACCGGCATTGCCGCTATGATGTCTAATCTGGGTATTGTTTACCTGATGGGCATGATTTTTGCGGACGCGCTGACCGGATCCGGCTGCGGTGATAAAATCGGCAGCTTCCTGATGGACAAGCTGAGCGTCAAAGCCGCCCCGTTCTGCATCATGATCCCCACCCTGCTGCTGGCCTTCGGCGGCATCGGCTCCTACCCTTTCATTATGGCGCCCATCGCCTTTGCCGTTCTGAAAAAGGCAAATCTGCCCCGCAGTGTGGGCGTGGTCGTCCTGTGCGGCTCCTACTCCCTGATCGGTTTTCTGATCCCCGGCACCACCCTGTCCACCAACGTGCTGGCCTCCAATCTGTTCGGCACCACGCTGTTTGCGGGCGCCGACGTGGGCATCATCATGTTTGTGGTGGGCATCACGCTGAACGTCCTGTACTACATTTGGCTGTGCAATGATTACCGGAAGAAGGGGATAGGTTACACCCCGACCCCGCTGGAGAAGGAGGCTTCCTCCCGGAGTGAGGAGGATTCACCCAGTTTTGTCATGGCGGTCATTCCGCTGCTGATTGCCTTTGTGGGGTCCTTCATCTTCCAGCTCGGGCTGGGCTTTAGCTCCAATATGACCGCTGTCTGTGCTCAAGGTCTGGCAGTCATCTTTATCTATGCCACGAATTGGAAACGGATGACCGGCTGCGGCGGCAACAAGTTCATGCAGATCGCCAGCTCCATCAAGGGCGCGTTTGCTCCGCTGATGATCGCCTGCTTCGTCATGGGCTTTTCCATGTGCCTTGGTCAGACTGCCATCTATCAGCAGATTGCCAATATTCTGACCGGACTGAACGGCAACCCCTATGTGGTCACCGTGATAGCCATTATGATCCTGGCCTGCATCATGGGCGCGCCTACCACTGCGATTACCACCTTCGCGCCTGGTATCGGCGCCACGCTGATCGCCCAGGGCGCAGACGCCGGACTGATTCACCGACTGGCGATGGCGGCCGGCACTACCTTTGATTCCATGCCCTGGTCCGTCTCTCTGATCCTGAACTTCCAGGTCATGGGCGTCACTCTGAAGGAAGCTTACAAGAACGTCATCGTCGTCCAGATTGTGATTACCACCATCTATACTCTGGTCGGTCTGCTTTACGTTCTGATTTTCCATTAAGCGATGGCTCCTTGGTTACCCTGAGCGGGGAACTACAATAAGTAAAAGGAGATACTCTATGCTTACAGGAAGTGTTGCTTTTTCTACGATGATCGTCGTTTTGGCCTTTGCGCTGTTGATTTTCCTGACGATCAAAGGAGTCCCCATGTGGGTGAACGCGGTGCTTGCCACTATGGTTGTTGGTATCAGCACCCCGGAGGGTCCGCTGGGTATTCTGCTTGGAACCTTCTCCGACGGCGTTGGCATGATCGTTACAAATTTGGGGATCGTCTATATCATCGGGATGATATTTGCCGATGCCATGACGGCTTCCGGCTGCGGTGAGACCATCGGCACATTCCTTGTGGATAAGCTCAGCATCAAAGCGGCGCCTTTCTGCATTATGATCCCTACCCTGTTGCTCTCTTTGGGCGGAATTGACTCCTACCCGTTCATTATGGCTCCGATCACATTTGCCGTTCTAAAGCGTGCGAACCTGCCTCGCACGGTTGCGGTCGTCGTCCTCTGCGGTACCTATACCTTGATTGGATTCCTGATGCCCGGCAGCACCGGCATGATTAATGTATTGGCCTCCAATCTGTTTGGTACCAACCTATTTGCGGGTGCGGATATCGGAATTATCATGTTTGTCGTCGGCCTGGTGTTGAATGCGCTTTACTATATCTATATGTGTCATGACTATCGGAAAAAAGGCATTGGATATACCCCCACCCCGCTGGAGGAGGAAGCTGCTGCCAACCGTGCGGAGGGCGACAAGCCCAATTTTATCCTGGCGCTGATTCCGCTGCTGATTGCATTTTGCGGCTCGTTTTTCTTCCAGCTCTATCTGGGTTTCAACTCCGCTATGACCGCTGTATGTTCTCAGGGGCTTGCCGCCGTCTTTGTTTATATTACCAACTGGAAGCGAATGAATGCCTTTGGCGGCAGCAAGCTGAAGCAAATTGGCAACTCAATGCAAAAGGTTTTTACGTTTATTATGCTGGCAGCCATCCTGATGGGCTTCTCCCAGGCGCTGGGTACAACTGCAATGTACGGTTCTTTGGCGGGCGTTCTCAGCGGACTAAAGGGTAACGCGTACCTTATCACCGTAATCTCCTGCATGATCCTGGTGTTCCTGACGGGCGCCGGTATGACGGCACTTACCATCTTTGCCCCCAGCATTGGTTCTACGCTGATTGCCTCCGGCGCAAATGCCGGTGTGATGCATCGCCTGGCGATGGCCGCCTGTACTACGTTCGATTCCACACCTTGGAGTGTTTCCGTTATCCTGAATTTCCAGGTGATGGATGTCAAGCTGAAGGAAGGTTATGGCCGGGTAGTCATGGTTCAAATCGTTATTACGACGATTTATACGCTGGTGGGACTTCTGGCAGCGCTGCTTCTGCATTGATACTCAAAAAATCCATGATGCCTGCGTCCCGGCTCGTTTCGCAGAGCCGGGACGCATAGTAAAAAAGGAGTTGACTATGGAAAAGTATATTTTAAAGGGCGCGAACCTGCTGGATGCAAACAACGATTATCGACGTGCTGATGTGCTGGTTGTGGATGAAAAAATCGGCCTGATAGCGTCAGAAATTACCGCGCCGGACGCTCGGAGAATCGACCTGACAGGCTATACGCTGATGCCTGGGTTAGTCAACGCCCACACCCATATCCAATGTGCTCACGACTATACGGGCGAAATGTATCAGGCCATGGCGAAAGCCGGCGTCTGCCTGTGCCATGATCTGGGTTTCCTGGTCAATGAACCGCTGGAGGACATGATCGCGTGGGCCAACCGGATCAATCTGGATCCGCATTACCCGGCGCTGGACTTTGCCGGACGTTATATCGCGGTGGCCGGTGGTTATGGCGATGTAATTCCCGGGGGATTTCAAGTGGGTGAGTTGGTTACCAGCGAGGAGGAGTGCCGCAAGGCGGTAGACTATCTGGCGGACAGCGGTGTGTGCTGCATCAAGATTGGCATGGATCAGGGACGTGGCAGCATTGAGGACGCGGTTACTCTGCCGGATTCCTTCGTGGCCGCGATATGCGGGCGCGCCAAGGAGCGGGGACTGCGGATCGGCGCCCATGTCCATGAGTTGTGCTATTTGGAGCGATTGGTAGCCGGAGGGATCACAGAGTCCTCTCATGTGGTCAAGCAGGCGATCCCCGAGGAACTGATGCAGGCCATGCTGAGCAGAGGCATTACGCTGGTTGCCACCCTGACCAATTTCTTCCGCCATCCTGACCGTTACAGTGAAAAAGAATTGCAGGATTCCGTAGACAACGTCCGCCGCTATTTTGAAGGGGGCGGCACGGTAGCTGTGGGAACGGATTTCATGTGGCCGTTTGAGCCTTATCTGGCGCCGTTGGACGAGCTGCGCCTGTTCCGGAAAACCGGACTTTCCACCCGGGAAATCCTGATCTGCGCTACGTTGAACGGCGCGAAGATTTGCCGGATGGATGACCGGTACGGCACGATTGAGGCGGGGAAATTTGCAAGTTTGATTGCTGTGAAGGGAAAACTGGATGACAATTTTTCCAAACTGGAGCAGCCGGAGTTTGTCATGAACCGGGGTCTGCTGCTAACCGTTCCCGGTTGACAGAAGGAGGATTACAGATGAATTTAGTTGAGCTTTCCGCAATGCTGGTGCGGTATCAGAAGTTTTGCAGCATGACAGACCCGGTCCGGTTTGCAAGCTCCGGCCTGCACCAGGACGCGATCCCGGAGTTTTACGCCATGGATCCCGCCATGTTTACGAAGTCCCCCGCGGAGCGGGCCGTTTCCATTGTCGAAAAAGCGGACGCCACCGATATCCTGACCCGGCTGCTGGCAGGACGGGAAGTGGACAGCCGCAGGATGGAACGGGTGCTGGGGGTCTCCTATGAGGCGCTTCAGAACTACATGGCTGAGATCGACCCCATCAAAAAGCCGGTGCCGGACAAAACGGTTGTTATTACGTTTGACGATGCCAAAAAGGATCATGTGACCCATGTGGCTCCCCTGTTTAGGGAGTTGGGCTTCAACGCAACCTTCTTTGTGACGGAGATGGAGGCTGGCCGGGGAAATAAGGGCTTTGAGGACAAAAGCCGTTTTATGACCTGGGAGGAGATCAGAACGCTGCAAGATCAGGGCTTTGAGATCGGCAATCACTCGCTGCATCATCGCCGTCCGGCTGTACCGCTGGATCAGGCGGATTTTGCTGCCGAGCTGACCGGCCTGAACGACCATATGGAGCAGGCCGGAATATCCCGGGCTGTTTCCGTTGCCTATCCCTTTGGTATGCCTGATCAGGATCAGGTTGCCGTGGCAGACCGATGCGGCATGAAATGGGGCCGGGGCAATTTGGATGCCGGTATCTGCGGCTGCCGGGGCAAGAGCATTTATAACCCGAGGTGCGATCACCCGCTGGCCATTCCATCTTATGGTGACGCGCCGCTTTACACTTATGAGCGGCTGCTGGAGCGCCTGGAGTCTGCCAGGGATGGCCGAGTGCTCTGTCTGGCCTATCACAGCGTTCTGGAGCCGGAGGAGTGGACGAACGCCATCTCCTTCGAGGAGCATTTCCGTTTTATTGCGGAGCATGGCTATCACTGCATTTCCATGGGCCAGTTGGAGGAGTATATCGACCCGGTCAAGGCAAAGGCCTATGTGACACGCTGAGAAAGATTCTTTGAGAAAGGAAATCAATATGGCAATGAAGTACGCTTCTCTTTTATCACCTGTGGAGATCAACGGAGTGCTGCTGCGCAACCGGCTGATTGCAGCGCCCTCCAACCCGCATTTTATCCAGGCCACGGAAAAGTGGCCCACGGAAGCGCTGATTACCCACTATGCGAATAAGGCGAAGGCGGGGGCGGCGGTGGTCACCTGCAAGGGCAACAACCCGGTCAAAACCGATGATCCTCATTCTCTGTCGCTGGATATTACCGTGGGACAGCATCAGCATATGTTTGCCCAGGTGGCGGACATGGTCCATTACTATGGCGCCAAGGCGTCCTATCTGGTCCTGCCGGACATGAACATTGTCAGGGGCTATGACGCCTCCGACGGCGTTCTCTCCGAGTTTGTCGCCGGCGATGGCTCCCGGGCGGAGGTCGGACGGGCGGCGCCAAAGGAATTGCTGCTGGAGATGGTGGAGGCCTATGCCCAGGAGGCAAAGCTGGCCCAAAGCCTGGGATTCGACATGTGCTTTATGCATATGGCCTACCGCCTGATGTTCCCCGGCCGGTTTTTGTCTCCGCTGTCCAACAAGCGTACAGACGAATTCGGAGGAACGGTTGAAAACCGGGCCCGGTTTCCGCTGATGATCTGCCAGAGGATTAAGGAAGTCTGTGGAAAAAACTTCCTGATTGAGGTCTCCATCTCCGGTCGGGAGGACGACCTGTTTGAAGGGGGACTGACAGTTCAGGATCAGATTGAGTTTGCCAAGCTGGCTGTGGGAAAGATTGACATTCTCCAGATTCGCGGCGGTTCCATTGACCCATCCCAGCCTACCTATCTGGATCTGCGGGAGATCCCGCAGCTGGATGCGGCGGCTGCTATTCGCAAGGGTGTGCAGGAGGCCGGCGGCGGGATCCTGATCGACGTGGTGGGCGGCTGTCAGGACCTGGAGAAATGTGACGGAATCATTGCCGGCGGCCAGGCGGACTTCATCGGTGCGGCCCGCGCCTTCATTGCCGATCCTCAGTGGGGGAACAAAGCCTATGAGGGACGGGGCGAGGATGTAGTCCCCTGTCTGCGCTGCAACAAGTGCCATGTGGCCGGTCCGGGCAATTGGAACACCGTCTGCTCCGTCAATCCGGAGTGGGGACTGGAGCACAAGGTGGAGCGTATCATATCCCCGCCGATGCGCAGGAAAAAGCTGGCCGTAGTCGGCGGCGGGCCTGCCGGTATGGAGGCGGCGTTGCTGGCATCCCGGCGCGGCCACGATGTGACGCTGTATGAACAGCAGGCAAAGCTGGGCGGCCTGCTGAACTGCACAGAGGGCATTGACATTAAGCGGACGCTCATCCGCTTTCGGGATTATATGATCCGGCAAATCGAAAAGTCCGCCGTCCGTGTCATCCTGAATACCAGAGCTACGCCGGAACTGCTCCGGAGTGAACACTATGACGAGGTGATCGCTGCGGTGGGTTCGCATCCGTTGATCCCGCCGATCCCCGGCGCCGATGGGACCAATGTAATCCCCGCCATTGAGGTTGTCGCCCGGGAGCCGGAGATGGGCCGGGATGTGGTCATCATCGGCGGCGGAGAGATCGGCGTGGAAATGGGACTCCATTTGGCCAAGCACGGTCATCAGGTACATCTGATCGAGCAAAAGGGGCTCCTGTCCCCCGAAAGCGTGCCCGTTCACTTCCGCAGCATGTTTGAAGCCGCGTGGGAGAATCAGGACGGCTTCACCTATACGTTGAATGCGGCCTGTACTGAGATCTCGGAGCGGGGCGTGACCTATGTGGATAAGAACGGAATGCTGCACACGATCCGGGCTCAATGCGTTGTGATGGCCACTGGCCTGCGGGCGGATCATGAGCAGGTCAAGGCGTTCATGAATGGGGACTGCCGGGTCCATGCCGTCGGCGATTGTAACCAGGTGGGCTGTGTTCAGACCGCACTGCGTACCGCCTATGCCGTAGCGAATAATATTTAAACTTTTTTCAGTTCACCGGGTGGGAATGAAGCACCCGGTGAACTGCGATTTTATACTGAAACCGGTCAAGATGTCTTTTCGTGATCGGGAAATGGTATTGCTTGACAAAAATGTGCATTCTGTTTATAATTTAGGAGAAGGAAGCAGGTGAGTTTGTTGGAATTGCAAAAATTGGAATATTTTATGCGTGTCGCCCAGTGTGAGCATATGACCCAGGCGGCAAATGATCTGCATATGACGCAACCGGCACTCAGCCGCATCATTTCCCAGGTGGAGGCGGAGGTAGGGGTCAAGCTGTTTGACCGGGCGGGCAAGACGCTCAGGCTGAATGACAGCGGCCGTGTAGTCTACGAAAGCGCCACACGCATTTTTGAGGAGCTGCATGATATGCAGGAGCGCCTGTCTGATTTGACCGACGGCACCCGGGGGAGGCTGGCCTTTGCCTCCTCCTTTCCGTATCGGGAGACGGACTGGATCGTGGACGCCATCCAGCGTTTTCTCCGGACCCACGGCGAGGTGGAATTTTTTCAGATTCAAAAAAACGCTGCGGATATTTGCGTGGCTTTGGAGAAGCGGGAGATTGACATTGCCCTGTGTGACCGCCCGATTTTGGGCAGCGGGATCAAATGGCACGAGGTGTTTACCGAGCGGCTGGGCGTAATCCTGTCAACATCCCACCCGTTGGCGAAATACCCGGTGCTGGGGCTGGAGGATTTGGTCAATGAGCCGTTTTTCTGCAATGATGACAGCTCCCAGGCCCAGGATATCACCTCTTATATCTGTGAAAAATCCGGCTTCAGACCCCATGTCAAATTCCGTGGTGATTTTCCCAGTCTCATCGGCACGGCGGTTGGACAAGGCAAGGGGGTGGCTTTCGTTTCGGAAGGCGCTTATCGCTATGGCTTTGGAGAGGAAAGCAGCCATGTGTGGAATCCGATGGTGACATTTCGGCCGATCCGGGATGAGTATTGCCGGCGGGTTTTCGGCGTAGCGGTTCTGAAAGACCGCTATCTGCCCAAGGTTGTGCAGGAGTTTTATGATCTGCTGGTGGATTATGACATCGAAGCCTATCGAAAGCAGCTGAACCGTAGCGGGAACAGCGTTTCGGGCGTGGGATTTGAGGATGCAAAATGAGAGCCAGGCTTGAAAGTTGTCCGGCTCTTTTTACGGAAAGGAAGAATGACAGGAGGGGGGAGACCACGTCATGGAACTGCATCAACTGCGCTATTTTAAAATAGTCGCCGAGACGGAGCATTTCACCCGGGCGGCGGAGCAGCTGCATATTTCTCAGCCGTCTCTGAGTAAGGCTATCTCCAATCTGGAGAAGGAACTGGGCGTCCAGCTTTTTGAGCGGGATAAGCGGGCGGTCTATCTGAACGACTATGGCCGGGTATTCCTGAAGCGGGTGGATCGCATCCTGACCGAGGCGGAGGAGGCGGCCGAGGAACTGAGGGATATGGTCGGCGAGGGCGGGGGAGACGTTTATATCGGCTCCTGTAATATGTTCGAAGCGCCATCCAAGATACATACTTATACGAATCAAATCTTTTGGAACTCTCCGGCGATTGCGCTTCATATGTACATTATGGATACGGATCAGATCGAGGAGCTTTTGATGAGCCGAAAGCTGAATTTTGGTTTTTCCGTCACATTACCGGTCCATTCCGAGATTGAAGCGATCAAACTGTATTCTTATCAGGTGGGCGTTGTTGTTTCAAAAAATCACAGGCTGGCACAGCGCAGGACGATTCACCTTTCAGAAATGCGGGATGAAAGCTTTATGTGCAATAATACTGCCCCGGATCTGCGGGATTCCCTGTATGAATTATGCCATCGGGCGGGGTTTCAACCCAAAATCATTTTTGAGGGGGAGTCCACGGAACTGATCGGAGAAGCGGTGGCGGAGGGACGTGGGGTTGCCTTCATCAGCACTGACCGCCATCGGTGGAAGCAGGAAACCCGGGTCGGCCCCGCCGACGACAGGGTGGTTTTTCTCGATACTTTGGATGAGTTCTGTAAGCGGACGGTCTACTTGTTCCAGCTCAAAGGCCGGTATCAATCGGCGGCGGCCAGGACGTATAGGGAAGGCTTGCTGCAATTTTTTTCTGAAGCGTAAAAGCGGCTGTGTCTTTATGATACAGGCTGAGGGCCGCCGGCATTGCCGGCGGCCCTCAGCCTGTCGAGAAAGCCGGTTTATGGATTAAACGGGAACCGGGTTTCTGTCGTATCTGGACAAAAGAAAAAGAAAGATAAAAGAAGGACACTTGTCCTTCCAGCGCCATAAGGCCAGCTTCTTGA
>CAZVVH010000052.1:0-11727 GCA_964630475.1 uncultured Oscillospiraceae bacterium
ACTACAAGCTGGCCACCGGCCGCGACATCGACAAGGATTATCCCGACTATGAGCCTTGCCACAGACTGTTCGCCCAGCATGGCGTCATGGCCGTGGAGAACGCCGGCGGCTGCATCGACGAGATCTCCGGTACCCGCAAGATCATCTCCGCCTTCCCCTTCCGCTGCGAGGCGGCTGACGGCGGCATGGTTCGCCTGTGTGCCTGGGACGAAGGCACCACCTGGTAATTCCTTACATCCTGAGAAATGAAAACAACCTCCCCCATCGCCCTTGGCGGTGGGGGAGGACCATCCCCAGTCCCACAGGCACGGCCGCCCCTTTCCAGAGGGGCCTTTTCTTTGAACATGGTAAGGCTCCTATGGAAAGGAGCCGGCAGTCTGACCAGACTTGACTGAGGATTGTATTTTGCGCTGCACAAGCTGCGGCGGTGTGAAACCAATAACGGAAAGGGGTTTAAACAATGAAAGCCATTAATAAGGTTACTGTCATGGGTGCCGGAGTTATGGGGCCAGGCATCGCACAGATTATGACGCTGACCGGCGCAGATGTCTGCATCTATGATATCGTGCCCGATGCATTGGAGAAGGCAAAAGTCAGCCTGCATGTGAACTATGAGACCTTTGTGGAGGAAAACATGCTCAAACCCGAGCAGGTGGAGCCCCTGTACGCCAAGGTGACCTATACCACCAACCTGGAGGAGGCGGTTCAGGGCACCGATCTGGTCTTTGAGGTGGTGGCCGAGCGGGAGAACATCAAGCGCTCTGTCTATCAGCAGCTGGATGAGCTGCTACCCGAGGGCACTATTATTGCCTCCAATACTTCCGCGCTGAACATCTTTGAGCTGATGCCGGAGCGCCGCCTGAAGGACACCGTCATCGCCCACTGGTACGCCCCTGCAAATGTCATCCCTCTGGTTGAGGTGGTGGGCAACGACCAGACGGATCCCCAGGTCATTGAGACCGTCATGGATCTGCTGAAGCGGGGCGGAAAGACCGCTGTCCTGATGAAGAAGTTCATCCGGGGCTATATCGTCAACCGCCTGCAGCAGTGCCTGAACCGGGAGGTATTCTACCTGCTGGACAACGGCTACTGCGATCCCGAGGCCATCGACCTGGCTGCCAAGGCCTCCTTCATCCCCCGGGCCTGTGTCCTGGGTCTGTGCAAGCGGATTGATTTCGGCGGCCTGGATATGACCGCCAACAACTACAAAAACAAGTCCTACACCATGCCCGAGCACGGCGACCAAATGCCTGCCACCCTGGCGGAGCATGTGGAGAAGGGCGAGCTGGGTCTGAAAACCGGCAAGGGCTTCTATGATTACGCCGGCATGGATGCCGATGCGCTGAAGGCAAAGCGGGATAAGCAGCTCTTTGAGGTGTTCCGCTTGGAGCAAAAGTTCTTGGACGATCCGGTCTGATACTCCTTCCTCCTAAAACCGTTCAATTTTAGGAAGAAGGAACCGCCCAACGGCGCTTCCCTTTTGTGACCAATCGCCACAAAAGCCGTCTCATGCAGTTTTTAGCCTTTTTCATAAGAACTGGTATGAGTTTTTGCGCGGAAAGGTTTGCGCGGACAAAAGCTTTCCTTTATAATAGTCCCCGGGGCTGTTCAAGCAGCCCGGACCAATATGGTATGGCTTTAACCGCTGCCTTCCCTCCGGAAAGCCTCTGGGGGGATCAGGCAGGGGATGCGAGGCTGGCCCTCTGATGGGAGGAAAGGGATATGGATCTGGTTTTGTTTTCGGGGTATGCGAAGCTGCCCTCCAATACTACAGCCCAAAAGATTTATGACGAGCTGGCTCTGGTGGTCATCATTGACCTGGAGACCGGCGTAATCCACAGCGCCGAGTGTACCATGGTCACCGGCATTGCCAAGGATTTCGTCAATTCCATGCTGGTGGGTTATAATATGGAGCGGGGGATTGAGCCGCTGGTGGCCACCGTGGAGCACAAGTATCACGGCCATCTGAAGCGAGCCTTGGTCACCGCCATTAAAATGGTGGGAAGCGAGTATTCCGAGATGCGCAAAGGGGAATAACCGCCCCTTAAAACAATCGCAGTTGTTTTTGCGAAGGGTTCCTGCATCCACAGGACAGAAATTCGCACAAAAGCCAACAACGCAGCGCGGGATGTGTTGTGTTTTTTTGGCTTGACCTTTTTTAGGGTTCAAAGTGTATCCACTGACTGAAAAGGGTGGGTATGCAGCGTCCTTTTCGATCTATCTCACATAGAAAAGGAAAGGAAAACTTCATATGAATGTATACGAAATGCTCGGCGTGGTGCTGACCATTGTTCTGATTCTGGGCCTGAGCGTCTATTCCGGCACCAAGATGAAGGGCACTGTGACCAAGAACGGTGCCGCAGTCACCGCCGGGATCATTATGGGTACGCTGGTAGGCGGCTCCTCCACCGTGGGTACTGCCCAGCTGGCCTATAATTACGGCATGTCCGCATGGTGGTTTACCCTGGGCGGCGGTATCTCCTGCCTGGTGCTGGCCCTGGTCTTTGTCGGCCCCATGCGCAAAAACGGCGGCCACACCCTGATCGGCATGGTGGAGCATGAATTTGGCCCCGTGGCCGGCCTGTCCGCCTCCATTCTCAACACCGTTGGTACCTTTATCAACATCATCTCCCAGATGATTGCGGCCTCCGCTGTGCTGGCGGTGCTCTTCCCCAATATGGGCCTGGCCTGGGAGCTGATTATCACCACCATCTTTATGATCCTCTATGTGGTTATTGGCGGCCGGAAGGGCGCTGGCATGGTGGGCATTCTGAAGCTGGTGCTGCTGTACATGGCCATGATCGGCTCCGGTGTCCTGGTGCTGCGTATGACCGGCGGCGTGGGCGGCTTTGTAGACATGGTCAACGGAATTGACAATCCCGAGGGAGTCCATTTCTTCAGCCTTCTGGCCCGGGGAGCGGGCGTTGATATTGGCGCAGGCGTTTCCCTGCTGCTGGGTGTTCTGACAACCCAGACCTATGCCCAGGCCATGCTCTCCGCAAAGAGCGAGGGTGTTGCCCGCACCGGCGCGCTGATATCCACCTTCCTGATCCCGCCCATTGGCATCGGCGGCATCCTGGTGGGCCTGTATATGCGGGCCAACTTCCCCGGCCTGACGGCAAAGACCGCTCTGACCACCTTTGTCACCACCTATATGCCCGCTGGCCTGTCCGGTGTTGTGCTGGGGACGCTGTTTGTGGCCGTGGTTGGCACCGGCGCCGGTCTGGCCCTGGGAATCTCCTTCGTTCTCAATGAGGATATTCTGGACCGGTTTACCCACCGCTTTGACGGCCCCAGGAAGCAGAAATTCATGGGCCGGGTTTGGATGGTGGTGGTGCTGGCCTTGGCCTGCATCCTGTCCATGGGTTCTCTGGGCGATATGATTCTGAACTTTGCGTTCATGTCCATGGGCCTCCGGGCTGCGGCCGTGTTTGCACCTCTGTGTGCGGCACTGTTTTTCCCTGGCCGGGTGGACCGCAAATGGGCGGTGGCTTCTATCATCGCCGGCCCAGTGGCGGTCTTTGTGGGCAAGATGATAAACCTGCCCTTCGATTCCCTCTTCCTGGGCATCGGTGTGGGCATCCTGCTGATCGCCATTGGCGCAGCCGTCAAGGCCCGGAGCGGCAAGTCCGCGTGAGAGAAAAGGGCCTGATTGATTAACCAGATAGGAAAAAGCAGAGGGCGCACCAAGCGGTGCGCCCTTTTGTATGTTTTTGAAATGAAACTCAGATTTCTACCAGCCATCCTTCGGGAGCGGGGATGCGGCCCATCTGGATTCCGGTCAGGGTGTCATACAGCTTCTTGGTGATGGGACCCATCTCCTCCATGCCGGAGGGGAAGCAAATCTCCTTGCCGTGGTCCACGATCTTGCCCACGGGGGAGATAACGGCGGCGGTGCCACACAGACCGCACTCTGCAAAGTCCTTGACCTCGTCGAAGTAGACCTCCCGCTCCTCGGCCTCCAGGCCCAGGTATTCCTTGGCCACATACATCAGGGAGCGGCGGGTGATGGAGGGCAGAATGGAGCGGGACTTGGGGGTAACTACCTTGCCGTCCTTGGTGACGAAGAGGAAGTTGGCGCCGCCGGTCTCCTCCACCTTAGTGCGGGTGCCCGCATCCAGATACATATTCTCGTCATAGCCCTCAGCATGGGCGGTGACAATGGCATGCAGAGACATGGCGTAGTTCAGGCCCGCCTTGATGTGGCCGGTACCGTTGGGGGCCGCACGGTCAAAGTCAGAGACGCAAATGGTCAGGGGCTTTGCGCCGCCCTTGAAATAGGGGCCAACGGGGGTTGCAAACACGCGGAACTGGTACTCGGAGGCGGGCTTCACGCCGATGACGGAGTCAGAGCCGAACATATAGGGGCGCAGATACAGGGTAGCGCCGGAGCCATAGGGGGGAACCCAGGCTTCGTTTGCCTTGACCACCTGCTTGATGGCGTCCACAAAGCGGTCCTCGGGGAATACGGGCATCTCCAGTCGGGCGGCGGAGTCCTTCATGCGGGCGGCGTTCAGATCAGGACGGAAGACCACGGTGCGGCCGTCCTCAGTGGTGTAGGCTTTCATGCCCTCGAATACGGTCTGGGCATACTGGAGTACGCCGGCGCACTCGTTGATGGCCACGGTTGCGTCCTCTGTCAGAGTGCCCTCGTCCCAGGCGCCGTTCTTATAATTGGAGACATACCGCTTGTCCGTGGTGATATAACCAAAGCCAAGATTGGCCCAATCAATATTTTTCTTTTCCATGAAGATTGCTTCCTTTCATACAGGTATATCGGTATACAGGAAAGAATGGAATCCATTCTAATTGCATATCATTGATAAAATAAATCATAGCATTATCCCGCTGAAGTGTCAAGAGCATCCACTGGTGATTTTTGAAGGAAAGCGGGAGTTTTCTTGCAGAATTCCGCGTTCGCAGGGAGCGCGGCGGCGGAATTGGAAAAAAGTGAAAAATTCTTGCGTTGTTAATTGTTTTTTCACAAAGGATCTGTATACTGGTAGACAACCCAAATAACAGGAACAGCTTTCAGGAGGCGTTTATGAAAAAACTGCTTTTTATCTATAACCCGGTGTCGGGCAGCGGAAAGGCCCGGGCCCGCCTGGGCGAGATTGTGGAACGGTTTGTTCCCTTTAATTATGAAGTGACCCTGCATCCCACCCAAAGACAGTGGGACGCCCAGGAGTTTGTCTCCCAGCGGGGCGGGGAATTCGACCATATCGTCTGTGCCGGCGGTGACGGCACCCTGAATGAGGTGGTTTCCGGCCTGCTGAGGGTGGAGAATGCTCCGCCCTTGGGCTATATCCCCATGGGAACCACCAACGATTTTTCCCGGACCCTGGGCCTGCCCACCAATTTGATGCAGGCGGCGGACTGCGCGGTCATGGGTACCCCCCAGGCGGTGGACATTGGCGAGTTCAACGGGCGAACTTTTGTCTATGTGGCGGCCTTCGGCCTGTTTTCCGAGGTATCTTATTCCACCCCACAGGAGTTGAAAAACGCCCTGGGCCACCTGGCCTATGTGGTCAGCGGCATTTCCAGCCTGGGCGCGTCCCAGCCCTACCATGTGAAGGTGGAGTACGACGGCGGTGTGCTGGAGGATGACTTTATCTATGGCATGGTCAGTGACACGGTGTCTGTGGGAGGCATTTTGGGCCTGAATAAGGACAGTGTCTGCCTGACAGATGGAAAATTTGAAGTAACGCTGGTGCGCAAGCCCCAGAACCCGGCGGAATTGAACGAAATCCTCCTGGCGCTGATGAAGCAGAAGCCCCAAGGGAATGTCATCGGCTTCTCCACCTCTTGGGTGAGATTCACCTGCGAGAAGGAGGTTCCCTGGACGCTGGACGGAGAGTTCGGCGGCAGGGTCGAGGAGGCCGAGATCAACGTCCATAAGCAGGCGGTGGTCCTGATGACCAATTCCGAGGCGGCGGCCCTGGCCAACCAGTAAAAGCATGAACGGGATCGCGTCTGCGATCCCGTTTGCGCTTACTGAAAAGGCCTTTGGCCCGTTCCATCGTCTTTATTGAGTTATTTCCCTACGCAGAAGCGCTCAAAGATGCGACTGGTGACGTCCTCGGCGACAGTTCGGCCGGTGATCTCGCCCAGAGCGGCCAGGGCTTCCTCCATATCCGTCAGAAGACCGTCCGGGGTCATGCCTGACTCCAGGCCGCTACGCACCCGGAGCAGAGCCTCTCTGGCCCGGGCCGCGCCCTCCGCCTGACGGAGGTTGGTCAGCAGTTCGCCGTTTTCCGCCTGAGTTCCGGGAGGGTAAAAGGCGTGAATGGCTTCCTCCAGGCGATCCAGACCATCGCCGGTGCTGGCGCTGAGGACAACCAGATGGGAAAACCGGAGGGAGAGGGCCTGGATATCCGCCCCGATGCCCAGGTCGGACTTGTTGACCACGCAGATCACGTGCTCCCCCTGCTGGGCCAGCCGGAGGGCAGCTTCGTCCTCGGCGGTCAGCGGGCGGCTGCCATCCACTACGGCCAGAATCAGCTCCGCCTGCTCCATGGCCTGACGGCTGCGCTCCACCCCCAGCTGTTCCACCCGGTCCTGGGAATCCCGCAGGCCCGCGGTGTCTGTCAGGCGGAGGAGAAGGCCCCCAAGCTCCAGGGTCTCCTGGAGGGTGTCCCGGGTGGTGCCGGGAATTTCCGTGACGATAGCCCGGTCATAGCCCAGCAGGGCGTTGAGCAGGGAGGATTTTCCCGCGTTGGGGGCGCCCACAATGGCACAGGGGATACCGGTTTTCAGCTGCTGTCCCCGGCGGACGGTGGCAAGCAGCCCCTCCAGCTGTTGGAGGCTGCTTTGGGTGACGGCTTGAATTTCCTCCACTTCAAAAGGCTCCAAATCCTCGTCTGCGTAGTCCAACACCGCGTCAAAGTGGGCGGAAACGTCCACAAGGCTGTCATAAATGCGGTCAATTCTGCGGCGCAAGGAACCGGAAAGCTGGCCGGCGGCATTCCGGACCACGGCCAGGGATTGGGCCTCGATCAGGTCAATCACGGCCTCCGCCTGGGTCAAATCCAGGCGGCCGTTCAGGAAGGCCCGCTTGGTGAATTCCCCCGGCCCCGCCTGGCGCACCCCCAGGGCGAACAGTGCGTCCAGTCCGGCGGCCAGCACGGCGGGGGAGCCGTGACATTGCAGCTCGCAGGTGTCCTCCCCAGTGTAGCTGCCGGGGCCGTGGGACAGGGTGGCCATGCACTGGTCAATGGTGCTGCCCTGCCGGTCGCGGAGGGTGCCCAGCACCAGCTGCCGGTCAGGCCGCTGGGAGAAGGGCAGGCCGCCCATGGGGGTAAAGACCTTCTCTGTGGCGGAAATGGCCATTGGGCCGGACAGGCGAATGATCCCAATGGCGGTGGGGCCGGTGCCGGTGGCAATGGCCGCGATGGTGTCAGCGGTCACAGCTTACTCTCCGCAAAGCTCGATGATGGCCTGGGCGTAGATTTTCACCGCCATCAGCATGCTGGAGATCCTGGCCCGCTCGTTGGCGGCGTGGAGGCGGGAGTCAAAGTCCAGGTTGCCGGCCCCGAAGGCAACGCCGCCGGGGATGTCGTGGACATAGGTGCCGCCGCCGATGGCCTGGCAGAAGCCATCCTGGCCGGAATAGTTCTCATAGCATTTCAGCAGGGTCTGGATAAAGGAGGAGTCGGCGGGGGTGTGATGGGGGGCGTACATCCCGCCCTGGCAGGTGAAGCCCTGGGCGGCACAGGCGGCCTCACAAACCTGCTTGCAGTTCTCCTCATTGGCACAGATGGGCACCCGGGAGTCGAACTGCGCCTGAAACCCCTTCCCGTCCAGCTGGAGCAGAGAGAGGGTCAGGGTCAGATCATGGGAGATCTCATCCTCCTGGGCAATGCCCAGGGCCTTGCCGGCGTTGTCACCATGGGGAAACAGCTTATTCATGCCCTGAATGGCGGCGGTGGAGGGGCAATCGGCCAAGGGCAGCTTGGCCAGCAGGGTCAGCAGGGCGGTGATGGCGTTGATGCCGGCGTTGGGGTAGGAAGCATGGGTGTTCTCACCCAGGGCGGAGATCTGAACTCCGCCCTCCGCAGCCTCCACTGTAAATCTGGCGCCGGTGGCCTCGGCGGTTTCCGCAATGACGGAGACCAGCTCCTGGGCGGTCAGGCCCAGAACCACAGCCTTGGCAATGGGGGGCACCACATTGATGCGGATGCCGCCGTCAATCCTCTGGACCCGGGGGAGGGCGGTTTCCCCCTCCCACTGGGCGGAGATGACAGGCTTGTAGCTGCCCTTTTCAATGTTGATGACGGGGAACTCCGCGTCAGGGGAGAAGGTGTAGGGGGCATAGGGCTCCCGGGCAAAATAGTAGGCGATGTCCTGGGAGCCGCTCTCCTCGTCGGTGCCCAGGATCAGGCGGACATTGTTCTTCAGGGGGATGCCCAGCTCCTTGACACAGCGCATGGCCAGCATGGAGATCACGGCGGGGCCTTTGTCATCGTCCACGCCGCGGCCGTAGAGGATGCCGTCCTTCTCCACCATGCCGTAGGGGTCGGTATCCCAGCCCTCGCCGGGGTCCACCACGTCCAGGTGGCAGAGAATGTGCAGATTGGTCTCCTTGCCGTTCAAATCAAAGGTACCCACATAACCGTCGTAGTTGGCGGAAGTCAGGCCCCATTCGGTGCCCAGCTTCACGGCCTCGGCCAAGGCGTTGGCGGGGCCAATGCCGAAGGGGGCGCCGGGGGCTGCCTCCCCCCTGGTGCTGGGAATGTTGACCAGCCGGGCGGTGGCGGCCACCAGCTCCCGCTCCTTGCCGGAGATATAAGCCTCCAGCTGTTCCTGATATTTCATCATGGTTGTTTACCTCCGTTTACAGCCTGCAAAGCCTGAGGGGTCAGTCCTCGTCCAGCTTTGCGGCGTCATTTAATTCAGCCAGGTACTTGTACACCGTGTAACGGGATACGCCCAGCCGCTGGGAAATATAGGGCACGCTCTTCCGGAAGGAGAACGCGCCCCGCTCATTGAGCAGCGCGATGACCCGCATGCGCTCGCTCCGGTTCAGGGAGGAGGCGGGCTTGCCGATCGCGGTGAGACAGGATTCCAGAAGCTCCTCCAAATGGTCATCTCCCCGCTGCCACATGGCATTTTTCAGCTCATCCCCGGCGGCGATCAGGCCATTCAGGGTGCGGCTGGCAAAGGCCAGAGAGGTGAAGTCGAAGTTGATGCCCAGGGCCAGATTGTAGTCCTCCCCAATCATGTGAAAGGTGGAGGATTTGATCTGCTGACCGGAGGGGGTGGTTGCCAGCAGGTTTACGAAGTCGGTGCGGGTGGCCTCGTCGTCGATCTCCCGATCCGTGCCCAGGATGTCCACCGTGGAGCCTACGGAACGTCCGGACACATGGCCGTTGTAAATGGAGAGGATAGGGTGGCTGGGAACGCCCATGTCATGGACCAGCGTCTCGCAGGAAGGGCCGAACATGGCGGCAATCCCCTGGGCGGTGCGGTCCAGGAATTCAAATGCTTCTTCGCGATTCACGGCTGCGGTACCTCCTTGTACTTCTGTCGCTGGTACAATACTAGCTCATTCAGCCGTCAATTGCAAGAGTTTTCCGCAGAGGAGTTCTTGCGCTGAAATGACAGCTGTGCTATACTGTTGTCAAGACTACTTGTTGCTTTATACTAAAACTTATTAAAATGGTTTAATACTGCTTCTTCATAAAACCTAACGGTTTTACGAAGAAGGGAACCGCCTAACGGCAAATTGTGCCATAGGCGCAATTTGAGCGTGCGCAGCACGCGGGATTCTTGATTAAACTTTTTAATCAAGAATCAGTATTAGAGGGGGATTGGAATGAACGCTCTTCAGCGCCGGAAGGAAATCTTAGAGGTTCTGCGCCAGGCCGAAACACCGGTGAATGCCACGGCGCTGGCTAAAAGATTTGGCGTCAGCCGGCAGATCATCGTGGGGGATGTGGCTTTGCTCCGGGCTGGGGGAGAGGATATCTCCGCCACGCCCCGGGGGTATTTGCTCAGCCGCAGCTCCGCCGCCCTGGTTCGTACCGTGGCCTGCAACCACACCACCGCCCAGATGGAAGGGGAGCTGAACGCCATTGTGGATCAGGGCTGTACTGTGGTGGATGTGGTGGTGGAGCACCCCGTCTATGGCCAGCTTGTGGGAAAGCTGGAGCTTTCTAACCGCTATGAGGTGGGCCAGTTTGTGCAGCGCTGCCAGCGGGAGGAGGCGCAGCCTCTGTCCAAGCTGACGGACGGCGTCCATCTGCATACCATCCGCTGCCCGGATGAGGCGGCGTTCCAGCGGGTTCGGACTGCCCTGAGGGAGGCCGGAATTCTGCTGGAGGAATAAGGGGACAGAGGAAAAATTCCTTTTTTACGGAATATGGTATTCTTTGCAAAACACGGTTTTAAAATTAAGCTGAGAAGAGGGAGTGTACATTGCTGAACCGGAGCAGGTGAACACGGAAATGAACTACCAGGGGCTGTCCCGCGTGTTGTGGGACAGCCCCTTGCGCTGTCCTGGGCTTGGCGTGATGGGATATGCCAATGAGAGATCGTCAACATCATCAACGTCGACCTCATCTATTATGATCAGTGAAGGTGAGGTTTATCTAAATGGAAACCTGACTACAGCCCAGGTTCAACCATCCCTGGAAACGACTGTATTTGCATGAAAGGGGGATCATTAACCATGAAGAGACATCTGATTGCCGCTATTACGGCGCTTTTTCTGGCGGCCGCCTGCCTGATTTTTCCCTGCGGAGCTTCCGGTAACGAAAATGGCCTTGGGATTGGTTTCTGGTATTTGTTCCCCTGGAATTTTGCGGAAACCATGGGAGCCGCCAGCCTTGCTATAGATCCCAATGTTTTATCCTTTGATGCTGCCTCAAAAACTGCCTATGGATTTACGGCAGCTGAACTGGATAATTTCGGAGATGCCAAAGGCTCTAATTTAGGCAGGTTACCTTTAGCGCCTTGGGATTTGCTCCCTTGGAATGATTGGAACGCAGTGACAGTGGAGGGGGATCCCAGAACACCTTCCTATCCGGGTTCTTTTTTCGTACCTTCTATCCCGGGCAATTCTCATCCGGCAGGCTATGAGCCTAAATATGGGTTCTTTTTGTTTGACGAATAACCTTTTATCATGCACAGGAAAATCGTGATTTTCCCGATCCTGCTCAGGTGAGGAACCATACAAGAGAGGCTGTAGCGGACGAAAACCGTTACAGCCTCGTTCCCTGTTTCCGCCTATGCCCGTTTGCAAAAAAACAGTATACTTTTCCGTAAAAGTGTGTTATACTAAATATGATAACCGCTTTCCGGGATCTATGCGCCTGGAAACGCGGACCAGGCCAGTTTGCTGTGGGCCTTGGCGAAAGAAAGAGACAGCAGAGCAACTGAATCCTTGGGAAACAGACGCAGAAAATCAGGGCGGAAAATCTGTCTTGGGAAATCGGGCGAGTGCAGGGCTTGGATTTCCGACAGAAATCCGTCAAATTTTGTTGCCCCTTTGTGCTACTATTTTCGTAGGCATTTTCAGGGGAGAGGTTTGCCTATTTGCTGTCCGGCCCAACGTTTGATAAGAAAATATGAAATTGTCTATTTCGAATGAAAAAAGGAGTTGTAAAGACATTATATGGCTGAAAAATTGAAAATCATTTCTCTGGGCGGCCTGAATGAGATCGGCAAGAATCTGACGGTTTATGAATACGCGGGAGATATTATTGTGGTCGATGTGGGCATGGGCTT